>JBDRTQ010000090.1:0-3863 GCA_043823885.1 Candidatus Eiseniibacteriota bacterium
GCGGGCGCCCAACCTCGATGAGCTCTGTTCGCACGCGCTTGATGAGATCCCTGCCTTTGGACGGCTCGGAGCTTCCGACAAGCTTGAGCTCCGCCTGCGTGAGAACGCCCTGGAGTCGCACGATGACGAGGTTGTCAGCGAGATAGACCTTGGCGTCCTTCGGGCCGCGCCCCATGTACTCCTTCTCGAACTTGATCAGAGCCTCGGCAACCGCCGCCCGGATAAGACCGTCCCTCTCGTTGCCCATATGCGTTTCTGCTCCCGCGCGACTCGAGCACGCCGGTCGTTGCCGACCCTTCCCGGACCCCGATCGATCGGTGTCCCGGCGAGTATAGCACGCGTGCTCTCTGAGACCAACCACCGGGCCAGGACCACCCCTCTTGCGTTGACACCGGGCTCCCCCAGGAATAGGCTGATAGCACTCCTCCTTGACGCCGTTCAATGGGAGACCAGCCGCATGAATCGCGAACACGACACCGCGACCCGCCACGGGCTCGCCACCGCACTGGGACTGGGACTGGCGCTCGCCGCGCTGACCGTCTCGGTCGTCTTTCCCGGCTGCTCGACGTCCAACCCCGCCGGGCCGTCGCCAAGCCAGACCTTCCTGGTCGACGTCGACGGCGGCGGCGACTTCCTGACCATTCAGGAAGCTCTGAACGCGTCGAGCGACGGCGACACCGTTCTGGTCGCGCCCGGTACTTACGAGGGCCCGGGCAACAGGAACCTGGTGTTCGGAGGCGCGAGCGTCGTCCTCAGGGGCACCGGCGAACGCGACGAAGTGATCATCCATTGCGACGGCGTCGGGCACGGGTTCTACATCGGAGGCGACGCTGAGCCGGTCATCGAGAACCTTGCGATAGCCAACGGGGACACCGTCAGGGGCGGCGGCATGTACCTGGAGGGCACGTCGCCGACAATCAGGAACGTGCGGTTCGTCGGGAACGCGGCGATCGATGGAGGAGGCCTCTACTGCCGCGACGGCTCGCCCACTCTCGAAGATGTTCTGTTCGACTTCAACACGGCGGCCGTCCAGGGCGGGGGCATACTGTGCATCAATTCGTTCCCGACGCTCGACAACGTGACGTTCTTCTGGAACGAGGGCGACGGCTCCGGAGGCGGCATGGCGTGCGTGTTCTCCTCACCGGCTCTCACCGAGTGCGTCTTCGAGGAGAACGTGTCCTACTTCGGCGGCGCCATCTACTGCGGACAGTCCAGCCCGGATATCAGGTCGTGCACGTTCGTCGGGAATGAAGGATACGAAGGGAGCGCCGTCAGCTGCACCGACGACTCGTCTCCGGAGATCAGGTACACGATCATCGCCTGCAACAAGCCCGATGAGGCGCTCTACTGCGACGACAGCACGCCCTACACGACTCTCTCCTGCATCTTCGATAACGGTTACTCCAACGAGCTCTGCGGCACCTACACAACCAGCATGCTCTACACCGACCCGCTCTTCTGCAACCTCGAGGGTGGCGACCTGACGCTCAGGGCCGTCTCGCAGTGCCTGCCCGAGAACAACGACTGGGGCATCCAGATAGGCGCGTTCGGCGAGGGGTGCGATTAGCGACAGACCCCTGCGAGACCTTCTTTCTGCAAGAGGAAGCTGACATGCGACGCGCCTCGCCGCTTGCCCTTCTGCTCTGCTCTCTCTGCGCACTCCCGGCCGCGGCCGACACCATCACCGTCGACCTGAACGGCGGTGGCGACTACGTTGCCATCGCGGAGGCTGTCGCGGCTGCAAGGAATGGTGATGTGGTTCTCGTCTATCCCGGTTACTACCAGGGCCCCGAGAACAGTTCCATAGACTTTGACGGCAAGATCCTCGAGCTTCGCTCGGTCAGCGGCGCCGACTCGACCATCATCAACGGATACATGTTCGACACTGTGTTCAAGCTGCAGCACGGGGAGGAAGCGGTCATCGAGGGATTCACCGTCGGAGAAACGTCCGCACTGGCGCTGGCGTGCAATCTCTCAGACGTGACGGTCCGCGGCTGCCGGTTCACGGGCATGACGGCGTACGCCGGCGACCCGGTCTGGGCGCAGGGAACCGCCGTCGGCAGCGTGACTGGAGGTTCCCTGGTCCTGGAGGATTGCCGCTTCGACGACAACTGGTGTCGATCGGTGGTCTCAACGATCAGCACGAACAACTGCGACGTGACAGTAAGAGACTGCGTATTCCAGGACAACCGCGAGGGCAGCTCCAACATCTACAACACGCCGAGCGGCACGCTCTCAATCAGAGGCACGTGCTCCGTGACGCTGGATGGATGCACCTTCGCTGACAACGAGGTGGAAGACTGCGTTCTGTCGATCCGCGGGAACGCGACTGTCAACATCACGCACTGCACATTCAGGGGAAACACGCCCGTATGGAACCACGCCGCGTCCGAGGGGATGCTCCACCTGAGCGACGTGAACTCGGCGACCGTGCGTTCGTGCTTGTTCGTCGGGAACGAGGTGCTCGCCTCGTGCATAGCACTCAGTGATGTATCTGATGTGCTGATCGACAGGTGTACATTCGCCGACAACACCGGGGGAGCGGGGGTCATCTCCATCGCCTCGGGTGCACGCACCGGCGCGTCCCTCACGTCGTGCGTGCTCGCCCTCAATGGCTGCCCGGTCCCGATTGCGTGCGCGGATGCGCTACCAACGATATCGTCCTGCTGCTTCTACGAATCGGGCGACCCGGCGGCGATGTGCGAGCCCTACGACCCGGAGACCTTGGTCCTGGAGGACCCGCTGTTCTGCGACTTCTACGCCGACGACTACACGTTGTGTCTCAACTCGCCGTGTCTGGTTCCCAACAACGACTGGGGAGTTTAGATCGGCGCCTTCGGCTGGGGCTGCGACGCGTGCGACACGCCCGTGGAGCGCGCGTCATGGGGCAGCATCAAGGCGATGTTCAGATAGCGGCGCCCTTCCCTCCCACCGGCTTTGCCGCGGGCTTCTCTTCTGCTATAATCTGACGTCGGGAACCGAGAGTGCCGCGTGAGCGGGGCGCTCGTTCTGTCACACCCGTCCAAACGACACAACTCGAACAACCGACCACGGGAGATCTCCGATGAGATCGAAACACCTAGTCATCGCCAGCATCGTTCTGTTCGGCTCGCTCTGGGGCCTTGTGGAGCTGGCAGGCGGCGAGATCATGTGGGCCCGCGACATCCCGAGGGCGCCGTTGCTCACAGCTATAGGAGTCATCTTCCTCGTGCTCGGGCGACGCTTGTGGGCCGCGCCCGGCAGTTCGCTCGCCCTCGCCGCCGTCGCGTCGGCCTTCAAGTTCCTCCAGCACCCGGTGTGGGGATGCAAGATAGCGGCGGTGCTGATGGTGGGCGCCATCTTCGACATCGGCTTCAGCCTCTACGAGGCTCGTCAGCGCCGGCAGTCAGCAAGCTTCGCGCGCGCCGGCACACGAAGCGTGCTCGTACTCTCACCGACACTCACGTTTCTCTCGTTCATCCTCTTCTCCTATTTCGCGCGCGACGTATTGAACAACCCCTACTGGGCCAGCCCTTCGAAGATGACGGACTATATGTTCGTACAGGGGCCGGTCGCGGCCGTCCTTGCCATACCAGCTGCACTGGCGGGCCTCCGGTTGTCCTCGTACCTGACGCGGTCTCCCGCCACATGGAGCGATGGACGCCTGATGGCGTACCGAATCGCCGCGGCGGGCTCCGGTGTCGCGGGCATCGCCGCCGCGCTGGCGCTGCGCTATTAGCCGCGCGGGCCACGACAACTGACGGGAGAGCAGCATGGCGAACTTCTGGATACAGGTAGTGGGCACGAAGGACACCGGCAAGACCTCACTTCTCGAGGCGATCACGCGCGAACTCGTGCGGCGAGGCCGCGCGGTCGCCTACATC
>JBDRTQ010000091.1:0-3316 GCA_043823885.1 Candidatus Eiseniibacteriota bacterium
CACACCCCCTGCCTCCAGCGCAGCGACGATCTCGTGTGTCATCCTGGGCGATCGGTGCGCCGACGTGATGCGCGTCACGTACGGCACGCCGAACCGGTCGAGCATCTTCGAGGTCTCGCTCATGGTGGAGAGGTCGGAGTCACTCCCCATGAGTATGGCCACGAGCGGCTTCCTGTCGTTGCTCATCTGTGCCTCCTGCGATTCCACGCCTGGTGTGTTGTCGGTGACCGTCCGGGCCTCTCCGAGGGCGGAGTTAGCCGCGCCGAAGGCGCGGGTTCGTAGCCCGAGGAGATGGTGCGGACGGTCGCCGCCCCACGCCCCTAGTGCTTGAAGTGCCGCATGCCCGTGAAGACCATCGCGATGTTCCGCTCGTCGGCCGCCTTGATGGCGTCCTCGTCTCCCTTCGAGCCCCCGGGCTGGATGATCGCCGTGACCCCGGCGTCGGCGGCCGCGTCGACCGCGTCCCGCATCGGGAAGAAGGCGTCGGACGCGAGCACGCTACCCTTGACCCTGTCCCCCGCCTTCCAGACCGCGAGCACGCTGGCGTCGACCCTGCTCATCTGGCCCGCCCCGATGCCCACCGTCTGCTTGCCACGCACGAGGACGATGGCGTTTGAGCGCACGTGCTTGACGGCGCGCCACGCGAAGCGGAGCGATTCCATCTCGTCGTCGGTGGGCTTCCGCTCGGTCACGACCTTGAGCTCGTCCGGACGGATGTCCTCCGTGTCCACGTCCTGAACCAGGAGTCCCCCGCAGAGCATGGACCTCATCTGCTTCTGGTTTCTCAACTCGTAGCGGCTCAGGTCCGGGAAGTGGGCCTTCATTATCCGCCGGTTCTTCTTCTTGCTCAGGAGTTCCAGCGCGTTCCGGAAGTAGTCCGGCGCGATCACGGCCTCGACGAAGTGCGTGTCGTGTATCAGCTGCGCCGCCTCCATGTCCACCGTCCGGTTGAGCGCGATGACGCTCCCGAAAGCGGACACGGGGTCGCACGCCAGCGCGAGTTCGTAGGCCTTCGCGATGGTCATGGAGGAGGCGACTCCACACGGCGTCGAGTGTTTGATGACGGCGGCCGTCGGCTCGGGGTAGTCACGCACGATGGCGAGCGCGGCGTCCAGGTCCATCAGGTTGTTGTAGGAGAGTTCCTTCCCCGACAGCTGGTCCGCCGTGACTACACATGGCTCCGAGCTTCCCGTGCACGTGTGGTAGACCGCGGCCTGCTGATGAGGGTTCTCGCCGTAGCGGAGTTCTCTGGCGCGTTTGTACTCGAGGTTGAGAAACGTCGGGAAGTTCTCATCCGGTTCCGTCGCCTCCGACAGATACCGGTGGATGGCCTTGTCGTAGCGCCGCGTTATTGCGAACGCCTCGACGGCGAGCCTGCGCCGCGCTTGCGTCGGGAGGGTGAGGTTGTTCTCTCTGAGCAGCCCGAGGATCCAGTCGTACTGGTCCGGCCGGCTGACGATGGCGACGTTGGCGAAGTTCTTCGCCGACGCCCTGAGCAGCGTGACGCCGCCGATGTCGATCTCCTCGAGCGCGTCCGCGAGGGTTGCCCCCTCCTGCGCCACTATCTTCTCGAACGGGTAGAGGTTGACGACGACCATGTCGATGGCCTCTATCCCCTCGCGCGCGAGCGTGGCGACGTGGGTTTCCTTCTCGGGCAGCGACAGTATGGCTCCGTGGATGCGGGGGTGCAGGGTCTTGACGCGACCGTCCAGGATCTCCGGCGCGCCCGTCAGATCGGAGACCTCGCGGCACGGGATCTCGGCAGCGCGCAGGATGCGCGCGGTCCCGCCCGTCGACACGATCTCAATGCCCATCTCGAAGAGCGCCCTGGCGAATTCGACGACGCCCGTTTTGTCCGACACGCTGACCAGTGCTCGCTGCATGCTCATCCCGAATTTCTCCCCCCGGTGACTGCCATGTCGCCCTTCATCACGCACTCGTGTGGGTAGCTGCCGTCAAAGCAGGCGACGCAGTAATTTTTCCTTGGCGGCGGGGCCGACGCCAGCAGTCCGTCGAAGGACAGGTAGCCCAGCGAGTCGACGCCGATGAACTTCGCGATCTCCGGAACTTCGTTGGACGACGCTATCAGCTCCTCGCGTGTCGGTGTGTCTATGCCGTAGAAGCAGGGGAACCTGATGGGCGGCGACGCCACGCGGAGGTGTATCTCCAGCGCGCCCGCGTCCCTGATCATCCGCATCAGCTTCTGGCTGGTCGTGCCGCGGACGATGGAATCGTCGACGACCACAACCCTTCTTCCCGCCAGAGCGTCCGCGACGGGGTTGTACTTGATGCGCACGTTCAGGTCTCGCACCGACTGCTTCGGGTGGATGAACGTCCGCCCGATGTAGTGATTCCTGATGAGCCCGTTCTCGAGCGGGATGCCCGACGCCTCGCTGTAGCCCATTGCGGCCGCGTTGCTCGAGTCGGGCACGGATATGACGATGTCCGCGTCCGCGGGATGCTCGCGTGCGAGGTTCCGGCCGAGATTGCGCCTGACGTGGTCGACCGACACGCCGCCGATGAAGGAGTCCGGTCTCGAGAAGTAGACGTACTCGAAGATGCAGAAGCTCCTGGGTCCGCCGGCGGAGTCGAGCCAGTAGGACTCAGGACCCGAGCCGTTCAGCACCACTATCTCACCCGGTTTGACCTCTCTCTCGAGCTCCGCGTCCACGATGTCGAGCGCGCAGCTCTCTGAGGCGACGGCCCAGCCCCCGCTCTTCACCTTGCCGAAGCACAGGGGGCGGTACCCCCGCGGGTCCCTGACGGCCACGAGCCGTCCTTCTATCAACAGCACGAGCGAGTAGGCGCCTTCGACGCCCGCCAGGGCCTCGTTCAGTATCGCGGGTATCTCATCGACGTTGCCGGGGGTCCTCCTGGAATACGCCCGTGCGACCAGGTGGAGGATGGTCTCCGTGTCCGTCGTCGTTCTGAAGATGGCGCCCTTCGCTTCCAGTGAAGCGCGCATTCTGTCCGAGTCCACGAGCGTGCCGTTGTGCGCGGCGCCCAGTGTTCCTCCCCGGAAGCGCACGACTATCGGCTGCGCGTTGGCCAGCTTGCTCTGCCCGGTGGTCGAGTAGCGGACGTGCCCGAGGGCGACGTGACCGGGCAGCTTCTCGAAGGTGGCCTCGTCGGCGAACACACGCTTCACGAGGCCCATCGCCTTGTGCTGGGACGCACTATCGCCGTCCCACGTGACGATGCCCGCGCTCTCCTGCCCGCGATGTTGCAGCGCGTACAGCCCCAGGTAGGTCAGCCGCGCCGCGTCGGGGTTACCGGCGATCCCGAATATGCCGCACTCCTCATGCCACACAGTCTC
>JBDRTQ010000092.1:0-2915 GCA_043823885.1 Candidatus Eiseniibacteriota bacterium
GGCCCCGTCGCTCACGACCTGGTAGTTGGCCTGCCCGGTCGTGTCCGCGCAGACGGGAACACCGTCGGGATCCCAATGGAAGAAGCCGGCCGAGTCCACGAGCTGCGCCATCACCCGCCAGTGCCCGGTGCGGGCGTCCATCCAGAGGACGTAGCAGTTGAACTCGGGGCCGGCGAGCGCCCGCGCGGCTGACTGATAAGAGGCCGTGTCAGACATCGCGATGCCGCCCGGGGCCCACACGGGATCGCCCTCCCCGTCCAGGCGCTGCCCGTAGGCCCGCGCGCCGCCACCCGCGCGGTCCTCCCAGATGACATACGAGTGGCCCTCTCCCACGTGGACGATGGACGGGTTCCCCTGAGGACCCGTAGCGTCGGTGATCAGGTTGTTCTGCGTGGGGTCGTTCGACCACGCGCTGGCGGATGATGCGGCACACGCCACGATCAGCAATGCCAGCGCAAGCGGCACGGCGGTTCTGCTATTCATGGGTCACCTCCGGACAGATTGATCCTGGAGACCGGCAGCGAACACACGGGAAGATACGTAGTGACACGATGTCTGGGGACCGAGAGCTTATCACAGAAACTGACTGTTGGTCAAGGGGAGATGGGCGCTAGTGGGAGATGGGCGCTAGACCCGGGCGCTAGACCTGAGCCCCTCCCCGCCGCGTGCGCGACGGGTATTCCACCCCCGACAAACCGAGGTGCTCGAGCTTCTCCTCCGTCTGGAGGAACTCGCGGTAGGTCTGGCAGCGCCGGACCAGTTCGGCGTGGATGCCCGCGTCCACGAGCTTGCCGTCGTCCATCACGAGGATGGTGTCGGCGCGCCGGATGGTCGCGAGCCGGTGGGAAACCACGAAGCAGATGCCCTCCCCGAACTCCTCGTCGAGGTGGGTCCAGAAACGATCCTCGTTCTGCGCGTCGAGCGCGGCGGTGCAGTCATCGAACAGGAGCACGTGCGGACGCCCGGCGAGCGCCCGCGCTATGGCGATGCGCTGCTTCTGGCCGCCGGACACGAGCCCGCCCTTCTGCCCCACGACCGTACCCAGCCCTCCGGGCAGCGTCGCGAGGTCGGCGTCCATCTGGGCGACGGACAGGCAGTAGCGCGCCCACGACTCGGCGACGCGTCGTTCGGCCTCGCACGACGGTGAGGTGTCGTCCGGATGGACGGCGGCGCGGTCGGGCGCGTCGGGAGGGATGACGTTGACCAGCCAGTCCTCGCTGAAGACCTCTTCCGGCGGGCGCCTCCCGAAGCTGACGTTGTCCTCTATCGACTTCGAGAAGAGCAGCGCCTCCTGCGGCACGTAGCCGATGAGCTTCCGGTAGGACTCCCAGTCCCATTCGGTGAGCGCCTTGCCGTTGACCAGAATGCGTCCTTCTTGCGGGACCAGGATTCCCGCTATCAGTTTGAGCACGGACGACTTCCCGCAGGCGACCGGGCCGACCACCGCCACCCGGGTTCCCACCGACACGCTGAAGTCGACGGCGTCCACGTTCTTCCTCGAACCGTCGTAGGAGAAAGTCACGCCCTCGAACGCCAGCTCCTTGATGTCCTCGAGCCTCTTCCCGGTCGGGCGCGTCTCCGTCACCGGGTAGCCGCGGATCTCCTCGACGCGGTCGACCGAGACGAACGCCTGCTGTCCCGTCATGAACAGGAAGGGCACGTCCATCATCGGCCCCGTGAGCATGTCGAGATAGACGTAGAACGCGAAGATGGTCCCGATGGTCAGCTCACCGCTTATGACCAGGAAGCCGCCGTATCCGATGACGACCATCTGTCCGAGACGGCTGGCGAACGTGTCGAGCGAGAACATGATGACCTGGAGCCTCACCAGGCCGAGCAGCACGCGGATGCGTTCCTTGAGGATGGCCGCGAGCTTCCGTTCCTGCGCGTCCTCGGCGCTGAAGGCCTTGACGATGCGGACGCCCGAGAACGCGGACTCGAGCAGGTTGTTCGTCTGAGAGACGCTCTGCTGCGACGCCTCCATGAAGTAGCGCATCTTGTGGCGAAGGCTGTAGAAGATCCACATCATGATGGGCAGAGGGACCACCGAAACAAGCGTCAGCTTCCAGCTCATGATGAGCATCGCGCCCAGACAGAAGACGAGCTTCGAACTCGACTCGACAGCCCGGAAGATGCCCGAGCAGGCGAACCACGCAATCTTCGGGAACTCGGCGATGTCGTCGGTCAGACGCGTGACGACGTCGCCAGTCCGGAAGCGGTTGTTGAAGTGGTAGTCCTTGGTCATCAGCTCCGCGAAGACGTCGTCTCGAACGTCGCGCTCCAGCCGCGCGTTCATCATCGCGCGCGTCGCCGGGTAGAGCCGCGAGATGAAGTACCCCACGAGGATCAGCGTGAGGATCTTCATGATCTGGCTGATGTCCGTGTTGGCGTCGCCCGCTTTCAGCATCTCGGAGACGCGGTCGATGACGAGACGGAAGACGAGCGGGTACGCGACCGCCACGGCGGTCGACACCAGGGTGAAGAGCGCAAGAAAAGCGAGGATGTGGCGGTGCGGAGTCCAGTAGCGCCACAGCCACCGGACGTGCGCCTTGAACGACAGCTTGGGCGCCGCCTCCTCGGTCTCGAGCTCCATGTCTCGTTCCTGGTCGCTCACGCTATCTCCTGCGCGGCCGTCCGCGCGCCGTCCCCAACACTGTCGACATCACGCCATCTCCTGTGCCGCGAACTGAAGGTCGAAGAGGTCGCGGTACACGCCGCCGGCGGCGTAGAGCTCGTCGTGCGAGCCCTCCTCCACCAGCCTGCCCTCGTGCATGACGAGGATCCGGTCCACCGTCTTGATGGTCGAGAGCCTGTGCGCCACGATGAGCGACGTGCGGCCCTCGAGCAGGTGGTCGAGCGAATCCGGAAGCCTCCGCTCGGTCGCCGGGTCCACCGACGAGGTCGCCTCGTCAAGA
>JBDRTQ010000093.1:0-3283 GCA_043823885.1 Candidatus Eiseniibacteriota bacterium
CGGCTCGTGGTGCCGGTCTCCAAAGCCTGACAGCCACTCCAGCCATTCGTCCCGCTCCCTGGCGGCGTTCGTGGTGGACGGGTCGATGGCCGCCGCCTTGTCCGTTCTGAGACGGGTGGGGCGGCGATGCCGGACGTCCAGGTCGAGCGTGGTCGCGTCGAGAGTGACCGGTCCCGGCTTGGTCCTGACGGTCGCGAGGTCGATGACCGGCGCTCCGGCCGACTCCTTGAGGGTTTCCAGGTGCTTGAGGAGGCCGTTCCCCTTCTGTCTCCTGCCGCCCGCGAACCAGGGGACGATGAGCGTGTCGCGCGCGCGCGTCGTCCCTACGTAGAGCAGCCGGATGAGCTCGGCGTCCCGGCGGAGCGCTTCCAGATCCCGGAACTCGACGTAGTCGAGCGTCGCGAGCCTGTTCTCCTCTGAGCCCAGTCCGAACTCGAGGCGCCCGGCACGCTCCTCGCCCCCGCGGTCGACTATGACCCTGTCGTGGCGCGGAGTGTGGTGCGCGAGGTCGGCCAGCACCACGATCGGGAACTCCAGCCCCTTGGCCTTGTGAATGGTCAGCATCCGCACGAAGTCGTCGCCCTCCTCCGAGAGCGGAGACTCCGCTTCCTGCGGCGCCAGCTGCTGGACGTCCCTGAGCCACCGAACGAACCCGCCGAAGGAGATGCCGCCGTCCCTCGTCAGGCCGTCCGCGATCTCCACGACCTTCAATAGATTCGCGTGCCGCTGCTCACCGGAGGGCTTCATCAGGAAGAGCTCAAGAATGTGGGTCCGGTCGAACAGCTTCCCCATGAGCTCCGGCGTGCTGAGCGACCCTCTGTCGCGGTGGAGTTCGCGGAGGAGCGACATCGCATCATCGACGTTAGCTATGCCGCTGGTCTCGTTCGAGAGGTAGCTCAGTGAGCCCGCCCTGTACCTGTGAAGGAGTATGTCCTCGTCGGATGCGCCCATGAACGGCGTCCTGAGCGCGCCGACGACCGCGGCGAGATTGTGCGGGTCCTCGATGGCCGTGAGGACCGTAGCGAGTTCCTTCACCTCTCGGCGCGCGTAGAACTTCTTGCCGCCGGCTATCCTGTAGTCGAGCTGGTAGTCGCCGAACGCCTCCTCGTAGGCGTCAAGGGAGAGCGTGTTGTGGAACAGCACGGCCACGTCGCGCAGTTCAGCGGGCCGCCACTCTCCGCGGTCCCGGTCGAAGACGTTCAGGGAACCGGTCTCCCTCGCGTTGGCGATGAATGCGGCCGTGGCCCTGGCTTCCGCCTCACGCACCTCCGGCGTGCTCATCTCGTCGAGCGGTCCGGCGGGCGGAAGCACGATGACGCCCGGCCCCACGTCCGCGCGCTCCCGGAACGACGAGAGCGGCGCGTACTCGGGCTGGTAGCGCCTGCCGTCCGGAGGCGCGTGCATGACGCCCCCGAAGACCGCGTTGACCTGGTCCACTATTTCCGGCCTCGTTCTGAAGTTCTCGACCAGCTCGAGCACCTCGCCGGCGCGTCCGACGATGGCTCTGGCCTCCTCGTACGTCTCGATGTCCGCCCTGCGGAACCTGTAGATCGACTGCTTGGGATCGCCCACGAGGAAGAGCTTCCCTGGCTTGAGCTCGACGTCGGTCCACGCGGTGGCGCGCCCGTTATCGGCCTCACAGAGGAAGAACGCGATCTCGCACTGCAGGGGGTCGGTGTCCTGGAACTCGTCGAGAAGGACGTGCTCGAACGCGCGCTTGAAGTCCGCCCTGACGTCGAGGTTGTCCCTGACCAGGTCGCGTGCCTTCTCGAGCAGGTCCCCGAAGTCGAGCAGCCCCTGGCGCGACTTCTCGCGCTCGTACGCCTCGATGTAACCTCGCAGCCAGTCAACCAGCTCCACGGCAGCGTTGTGAGAGAGGCGTCCGAGCAGGGTGGCCTGGCGCTCCCTGAGCGCCTTGGCGCGGACCTTGATGTCGGCCAGCGTCCCCTCGCTCCAGTTGTCCTTCCTGCCCTTTCCGACCGGGCTCGGCTGGATCTGCCGAAGGACATACGCGGCCCGCGACTCTTCCGGCAGGTGCTCGAGCATGGCCGTCTCGCCCGCGAAGCTCTCTATCTCCGTCAGCGCCAGGTCCTCGGGATCGGAGCACTCCGTGGCCGCGAGTTTCCGGAACGCGGCTGCGGTCGTCACCATGTCCGAGGTGAGCGTGTCGAGGTCTCCGGACTCGACTGGGCCCGGCACCAGGTGAAGAAGGTCCCTGTAGTCGATGAGCTTGAGCGCCAGTTCCCTGATGCGGTCGAGGCCGTGCCCCAGGGCCTCGGCCTCGGCGACGCAGGAGGGGAGGCTCTCCGAGAACTGCTCCCTGAGCCAGGCGTCCCACACGGTGTCGAGCATGACCGTGCGGTGGTACTCGTCCGCGACGCCGAAGTTCGGGTCGACGCCCGCCTCGACGGGCCGCTCCTTGAGGAGCGACGAGCAGAAGCTGTGGATGGTGTTCACCTGCGCGCGGTCGATGTGATGGAGGGCCGAGTTCAGCGTCTCCGCGTCCTCGCCCTCCGCGTTCCTCGCGGCCTTCTCCAGTTCCGACCGCAGGCGGATCTTGAGCTCGCCCGCGGCCTTCTCGGTGAACGTGATGGCCACGACCCGCGAGATGGAGACCCCCGAACGGAGGAGGGCGAGCAGGCGGTTGACGAGCACAGTCGTCTTCCCGGTCCCCGCGCCTGCCTCGACCAGGTAGGTGTGCCTGAGGCCGTCGCCCTCGCCGCTGGCCAGGGCTCTGTGCTGCGCGTCGGCTGTCGTCCTCGGGTCGCTCATGCCTGTGGTCCGGATTCCCTTCCGTCCAGCATATCGCCTGTGTCTTGGTACCCTTCTGTCAGCGTATACCGCCCAGAAGTTCGGTGAAGAAGTCGACCCTCGGGTCGCCCTTCTTCATGGTGGCCAGCGCCGTGGCGGTCGAGCCGCACGCGTCGGCGTAGTCGCAGAACGAGCACCCGGCGTCCTCGGGAGGGGAGAAGAACATGCCCGACGTGACGCCACGGACGATCAGCGCGACCACCGTCCGCAAGTCCTCCATCGCCGCGTCCAGCTCCTCCCGCTCGAGCGTGAGTCGAGCCGGCCCGCCGCGTCCTCCGATGTAGAGGTACTCGGCCGCGTCGACCGCGGCGTCCGGGTGCGATTCGAGGAGCATGTCCGAGGCCGCGAGCAGATAGACGGGCAGCTGGAGCCGCCGGCCGGCGTCGAGCACCTTCTTGCCCTTCCGCTGCGCTTTGCCGGTCTTGTAGTCGATCACCCGGGCGCTCGTGCCGTCCCGCGAGACGTCCACTCT
>JBDRTQ010000094.1:0-2709 GCA_043823885.1 Candidatus Eiseniibacteriota bacterium
ACAGGACGCAACGAAGTGAGAGGGCCGCCACGCGCAGTGCGGGGCGGCCCTCTTCCGTTCTGACGCTATCCAGCCGGGCTAACCGGGCTACTAGGGCAGCCTGGTGACGTTCTCCGCAGCCGGACCCTTCTCACCCTGGACGATGTCGAACTCGACGGCGTCGCCCTCACCCAGAGTCTTGAAGGTCTCGTCGCTCGCGATAGCCGAGAAGTGGACGAAGCAGTCCTTCTGTCCATCATCCGGCGTAATGAAACCAAAGCCCTTGCTGTCGTTGAACCACTTCACCTTACCGGTCGTACGCATCCAGCCCTACCTCCATCTGAGCAGCCGCCGCCGGGCTCTTGTTCCCGGCAGGCAGGCCATTGCCAGCGCGCGGGCCTCTCACCCGCAATGAGCATGCCACATCTCTGTCGGCGTCGCTGTGGACCCCCCGCGCTAACAAAAAGGACCTGCGCGTTCGCCAGGTCCCTCTAGTGTTCTCGGATATGTCCGCACACCGACGTGGCTCCGCCTACTACGGAAGGGAGGATAGCTTGAGCTGCGCCCGCTGTCAACAGCAATCAGCGGCCCGGCGGCCACCGCCGGCAGCGGGGTCGGGTCCCCGCGCCTACTTCATCCTCAGAGAGGTGGAGTACGCCGTGAAGTCGACGTAGGACCCGTTCATCCAGATGAGGCCCGGGCCGTCGGGCGCGTGGCCGATCGGCACGACCGGCCTGACGTTGTCGAAGGCGGAGCCGCTGGTGACCGCCTCGGAGGTCCAGCTGCGCCCGCCGTCGGGGGTCGTCCACCGCTCGATCTCGAACACACCGCTCACCGGTCTGGACAGGTAGGCGACCGACGGGTCCGTGGGGTCCAGGGACACTCCCCCCGAGTAGTAGGGGTCGAAGTGACGCCGCCCCTTCTCCACCTTGGGGAATCGCGCGCCGCCGAGAGCCATCTCTGTGTCCATCCACGCGGCGCCGTCCCACCGGGCGTAGCGGTACCTGTGATCGTCCACGTGAGGGAACGCGGCGTACGCGATAACGGGATTCCCCGAGGCGTCGAACGCGACGTCCCACAGCCACGCCGGGGCGCCTCCGTCGGCCGCGTCGTAGACCAGGTCAACATCCTCGAACGCGAGCGGCAGGTCCTCCATCGTGCCCACGGGAGAACCGTCGGCGCGACGAAACTCGCCGTCCCTGTAGCATACGTAGTAGATGCTGTTGGCGGGCTCCTCGCCGGGGTGGTCGTTCGTGAACGCGAAGTGGATCGTGGACGCACCGTCGGTGGCCATCTTGACGAAGGGTCTCTCCCCGTCGCCGTGCACAAGCACCGCCGGCTCGCTCCAGCTCAGCCCCGTCTCCGAGAACGCGAACGTAGGCAGGTAGTCCGCCCCCCGCCAGAAGACGTATCTCCTGTCGTCCTCCCCCGTGAGGAGGACCGCGTTCGGGTAGGTGTACCCGGCGTAGTCAGACGTGTGACCGGACGCGGCGTGCTCGCTCCCCCACGACGTGATGTCCTCCGCATTGGCCGAGAGCCTGTAAACCATCCAGCGACCGCGATGCCCGCTGTAGAAGACCATCAGGCGATGGTCCGGACGAACGAGAACGGCCGGGCTCGCGTGGTCGTCCTGCTGCAGCTTCTCCTTCGCCACGGCCGACACGATCTCCGCCGAGTCGTGGTCGAAGTGGGCCAGCGTGACGTCGCCCGTCGAGGTAACGAATCCGGCGTAGGTCCGCCTGTGCCCGCCGGCGTGGAAGACGGCCCTCGGTCCGCCGAACCACGACCAGGCGCCGTCGGAGGCGAGTTCGGCGTACGACTCTCCCGGGAGTCCGTTCTCTCTAACCAGCCTGACCCGCGCGCCGGGGGCGCCCGCCTGCTCCTCGGCGACGTCCGCCGCAGGCGAAGGGATCGAGCCGCACGCGCCCAGTACGCCCAGTGAAGCCGACAGTGCTACCGCCAGAAGCAGGGCAGCAATGCGGGAAGGTATCACGTTTGACTCCTTCTTCGGTTCGGACGACGTCAGGACCGCGCCTCGACCCCGTCGTCCAGCCAATCCAGCGGGAAGTCCTGTGGGAGACGAACCAGTTCGAAGATCGTCGCTATGAACTCGAGGTCGTCGCCGGCACGCATCGGGTTCAGGTACTTCCAGACGACCGTCCCGTCGGGCGCGACCTCGAACGCCTTGCCGCGGTCCGACTCGGTTATGAGCGTGTTACCGTTCGGAAGGCGCTGGTTCGAGCCGCACTCCCACGAGTAGAAATCGTCGGGCGACTCTCCGCGGTGGATCCACGCGGCCCGGAAGGTCACGGGATCGAATTCGATCACCTGCGACCGCCCGGCGTTGCCTCTGTTGTCGAAAATCAACACGTTCCCGTTGTCGAGCACCGTGGGCTGGTGCGGCTTGCCCCACTTGCCGTCCATGCCCCAGACGGCCGTGCCAAGCTCGAGGTCGAGCACGGCGATGGCGCCCAGCTCCCTGATGCAGATGAGGACGTTCCCCGAGGCAAAGGCCGGTATCCTGTCCGCAAGCCGGCCGGACAGCACCTCGACCGTATTCGTGTGCAGAATATCGCCGTGATCCCCCAGCCCCTCCATCAGGCCCGGGAACTCGGACGCCTCCAGAGCCTCGAGAACCGAGACGCGGTTGAGTTCGTTCCCGTCCGCATCGAGCACCGCTACGAAGTCCTCCAGCACGGGCAGTTCCGGGTGAAGCTCCGGAATGATCCG
>JBDRTQ010000095.1:0-4672 GCA_043823885.1 Candidatus Eiseniibacteriota bacterium
CTGACCGCGTGTTCGAACTGACCGGCGGCCTCGTCGAACCGCTTGAGCTCCAGCAGTGCCAGGCCGAGGTTGTAGCGCGCGGACAGGTCGTCCGGATTCTCGTTGACCGCCTTCTCGAACTCCTCCGCCGCTCCCGCCATGTCACCCTGGCGGCCGAAATACATCCCGACCGCGTTGTGCATCGCCGCGACGCTGAACTCGATGGTGTCTATCCCGACGGCGACGGCCAGGACCGCGACCGTGACCGCGGCGACGGCGAGAGTGCGCAGGTCCCTGCTCCGCACCGCCCGCCAGATGGAGACGACCGCGTAGCCGGCGCCGACGAGAAGGACGGGCACGATCGCGAGCCTGTAGCGTCCCGTGATGAAGAAGGGCACGACCGACGCCATGAACGTCAGTCCGAACAGGACCAGCAGCCCGACCCGCCTCCGTCTTCTGAGTGCAAGGCCGATGCCGAATACTCCGAGCGGCGCGACCACTCCGAACGTGCCGAGCGGGATCTGGAGGACGGGCGCGAACGCCCGCACGTAGTACAGGTGGTAGTGGTTGGGTATCTCGTAGTGGTTCCAGAAGAGCACGAACTTGCGCCCCATGAGCTTGAGCCAGTGCCCCGGGCTGCCCAGGATGTGCGTGAGCGTCCTGTCGGTCCAGAAGTCGGACACCTCCCCCGCCGACAGCGCGCGTCCCGCCTCCCGCTCCGCCGCTTCCTTCGATGCCACCCTGAGGTCGAAACGCATCTCCGGGGGCACCTGGAACACTCCCGGGGAGTTCGCGTGGTTGCCGATGAAGAAGTTGATGCCGCCGTTGGAGGAGACGGGAATGAAGTCGCCCTCGGCCCGGTAGTTGTGGATGGTCGCAGGGAGGATCATCGCGCCCGCGGCGGCGAAGAAGAGGACCGCGGCAAGCAGGCGGGCTCGACCGCCCGCGCGGCGCGGCCGTCCGTGAAACGCCAGCCACAGCGCGCCCACGGGAGCGAAAAGGAGCAGGTTCGGTTTGCCGAGGCCGGCGAGGCCCAGGAGGGCGCCCGACGCTACGACCTTCCACGTGCCCCGGTCACGGTCGGCCATCTGGAGAAGCACCAGCGACCCCAGGACGAACGTGATGACCAGCGTGATCTCGAGGACCTCCCCCTCGAAGAAGATCAGCGGGACGTAGACGGCCGCGAGGAACGCCGCGATGAGTCCCGCCCTGGTCCCGGCGGTCAGCCGTCCCAGCAGGAACACGAGCGTGACCGACAGCGTTCCGGCGCACGACTGCAGCACTCTGATCGCGTGGAAGCTCGACCCTCCGAGCCTGGCGACGAGCGCCAGGAAGAAGGGATACAGCGGACTCGAGTGGAAGTAGGCGTGGTCGGGGACCATCTTCCCCTGCGCGATGTCGCGCGCCTGCGCGAAGTAGACGGCAGGATCGCCCATGAGCGCTCTGAAGAGCGGATGGTCCCGGATCTCGCTGAGGTAGACGAGGCGCAGAGTGAGAGCGAGGGCCACGATCGCACCCAGGGTCAGCCAATCGCCCCGGGTCATCGCGCGTTCCGTTCCTTCTGGCGGTGTCGGATTCAAGGGAGGGACTCGCCTATCGTGATGGCGCGGGCGATCGCCGACGCGTGGATCTCCGCCGTGTCGCTCGCCCGTTCCGCGTAACCGCCTGCGAGGGTGACCACGAACGGGACGCCCCTGGACGTGCACGCGGACATGATCATCTCGTCCCGGTCGGCGAGGTCCCGCTTCGTGAGCTTGAGGCCTCCCAGGAGGTCGTGCTCGTAGGGGTCCGCGCCGGCGACGTAGACGATCAGCTCGGGCCAGAACTCGGTGAATATCGTGTCGAGTGCGTCTCCGAGATTGGACAGATACAGGGCACCGTCGGCCCCGTTGGGAAGGCCGATGTCGAGGTTGCTCGGGGGCTTGACCATCGGGTAGTTCATCTCCTGGTGTATCGAGAACGTGAACACCCGCTCGTCCCTCGCGAAGGTCGCCGCCGTCCCGTTGCCCTGGTGGACGTCGCAGTCCACCGTCGCTATGCGAGTCGCAAGGCTGTCCTCGAGCGCGGTGGCCACACCCATGGCCACGTCGTTGAGCACGCAGAAGCCCTCACCGTGGTCCGGGAACGCGTGATGGAGGCCGCCCGCGATGTTCACCCCGACGCCTCTCTCGAACGACGACCTCACCGCGGCTATCGTTCCCCCTGCGCCAAGGAACGACTTCTCGACCAGTTCCTGCGAGTAGGGCAGCTCGAGCGTGGCCTCCTCGAGCGCGGAGAGCGTGCCGTTCATGAGCTTCCCTACGTACGCATCCGTGTGGACCAGAAGCGCGTCCGCGACCGAGGCCGGCTCGGGCTCGACGAAGTCGTCCGGCCTGGCGACGCCCATCTTGAGCAGTTGCTCCTTCACCAGCCGGTACTTCCTCATGGGGAAGATGTGCGGGCCGATGTCGGCCTCGTAGTTGTCCGAGTAGTACAGCACCGGCCTCATGGCGTGGAACTCCTGTGAATGCTCTGACGGTCCTGAAGCGCTGACTGTCCTTCTTCTTCCTCGGCCTCTTCCTCCTCGTTTTCCTCTCCGAAGAGGATCCACGCGGGCGCGTCCGCACCGCTCGCTCTGGCCGGCGTGAACCGCCATGCGCTGACCGCGTCGGTCAACGGCGTCAGTTCCTCGTCGGTGACCGCCGTGATCGGGATCACCTCAAGGGGGACACCGTCCGCGCTCACCAGGATCTCGAGACGGAGCTTCCCCTCTCTCAGAGCTACGAGCGCCTCCGACGTGTCCGCCGGGGCGACCCATCTCGACAGGAGCGGGAGCGTGTCGTACTCGACGGCCGTGTCCGCCCGTGATGCGGACAGCTCGACCGGTCGCACGTACGGCTCGAGCTCCGGGTGTGTTCTCGGGTCCGGGAATCCGGGCAGGAGCATCGCGGAGCGGACGCCCGGATCGACTGCCAGTGCCTTGGCCAGTTCGGCCTCGGCGTCGAGCCAATCGACACCGGACTCGATCGCCAGTTCGTGCAGCCGGAAGTACGCGCGTCCCGCGCACTTCGACATCGGGCCCACCACGTCGGCGTACGCGCGGTAGAGACGGTCTGCCTCCCTCGCGCGTCCCTGAAGTTGCACGGACGTTGCCAGGCCGAGAAGCGCGTCGGCGTCGATGGTGCCGGGCAGGTCCGCCGACGACATGCGTCCGGACGCCAGCGCGCGCACGCGTTCCTCCCCCAGCGCTGCGGTGAACCCCGCCTCCGCCTCCCCGAACCGCCCGGCTCTCAGGAGGGCGAGCGCCAGCGCCCCCCGCGCCAGGGCGTGTCCCGGTTCGAGACGGACGGCAGAGCGGAGCTCGCTGAGCCCCTCGAGCATCTGTGACCCAGCGGAGTGCACGATCCCGCGCGCGAGAAGTGCCTGGACAGAGGGGTCTCCGGGCAGCTCGGAGGCCTGTCCCCACGCCGTGGTAACGGCCGCCGCGGACGCCACTACGCCCGCCGCGAGCAGCGCGGCGCGCACCACCGTCGCCTGCCCGCCACCAGCGCGTCTGCAGCGCCCCAAATTCGACCTCTGTCGCATGTTACGCCTCAGGCTGAACCATCGTAGCTCCGGCCGCGGAGAAGCGCCGCCAGAGGGGATTTCCATGTACTGCGTCAATCTTGACAACTTGACCATTGCGTGTTTTTGGGTGACTCCGCGGGGCCGCCCGGACCCCACTCTCCCGCTATCAGTATCTTCTCGGGGGACGCCACCTGACCGGCTCGTGCCGGGGCGGGTAGCTCACGCGCGCACCCCTGTCGGAGAGGACCCCGCGCGCTCCCTCGAAGATGTCTCTGAAGAGATCCCCGGGGTACTCCCACTCGTACGGCGTCGTGCTTCCACACGACGGGCAGACCACCTCGATGGACGCGCCGACGTGCGTGACGTCACCCGGCCTCGTGATGACCGTCCTGACGCGGTAGACCGGCAGAGGTCCGGGAGCGGGTTCACCGGCTCCTCTTCCTACGTAGGGCACCTGCTGTTTCGTTCCGACGACAATGCCGGGGCCGCCGTCCTCCGGGTCGACCGCGATCCTGGCGTCTCGCATCGCCTGCCTGATGGCGGCCTCGACCTCCCACACGGGGCTTCCGTACCACGCCTCGGCCGTCTTGTCGGGCGGGGGCGTCGTCGAGATGAACGTGGCCGCGGCGCCGCACCCGCTCAGCGCGAGAAGAAGGCACAAGCCGCAGGCTCGTGCCGCGACGACGACCGTGGCCGCCCGTCCTGTCGCCGTCGTCAAGTGACTCATCGGGTCCTTCCTCCAGTTCCCCCGGTGTCGGACGGAGTTTGCGCCGACAGGTGCTCTCGAATCGCGCCCTCGGCGCGTTTGAGGTGCGGCCATCCCGCCGCCGCGAGGCTCTGGTTGACCGCCTGGCGCGAGACAGCGAGGTGTGTTGCGACCTGCTGCTGCGTCTCGCTCTCTTTGATCAACGAGATGATCTGGCGCTGTCGCAGCGTCATCGCGTCGTACGACGCCAGCACCATGTCGGCAAGGGACGAAGCGAGTGGATCGAAGGTGGGCGCAAGGATGGACACCCGATGTCCTCTGACGTCCGTATCCTCGGCACCATGCAGGGCGAGGGACGCGGCCGCCTGGGCCGCGAGCAGAGACGACTCCAACCGGTCCGTTGACGTCGCCTCCTGCGTCACCGCTCCATACGACGCTGCC
>JBDRTQ010000096.1:0-2817 GCA_043823885.1 Candidatus Eiseniibacteriota bacterium
GGCAAACCGGCGTTCATCGACAGGCCGAACATCCTGCACAATCAGCGGATTGGGCGGCTGCTATTCGCAGATGATTCAGTCCTGCCTAGGTTCGTCTTCTACTACCTTCGCACCAGACCCGTTTCCGATGCGATTCGGGCAACAGCGACTGGCACGATGGTCAGACACACAGCTCCCAAGAGGATTCTGTCAAACAGTATGGGCATTCCCAGGCAGAAGAACGAACAGCGACGGGTGATAGCACAGCTGGACGGCCTGAATGATCAGTGCGCACACCTTGAGTCTGTCAATCGCCGCAAGCTCGATAACCTCACCGAACTCAAGCAGTCCATCCTCCACAAGGCCTTCACTGGCGAGCTGACCGCTGACTTCAGCACCGCCGACGTTGCGCCTCCAAGGGGGGAAGTATGAGCATCAACCAGATTCTCTGCCGCACTCCCGATAGCGGCCGTATTCCCGGATGAGGACTTCCGGCATCGGAGGCAACTGCTTCCAGAATGGAAACAGCTGAAGCGGGACTGGGCTTCACACTCGGTATCCTTCCCCGGTTGGAGCGAGACAGATGAGCACGGCTGAAACTAGTATCATCCTATACCAGACCGAGGACGGTCAGACACGCATCGAGTGTCGTTTCGAGAATGAGTCTATCTGGCTGACGCAGGCGCTCATGGCAGAGCTGTTTCAGGTTTCGCCACAGAATGTGACCATGCACATCAAGGCGATCTACGAGGAAGGCGAACTGGATGAGGAAGCAACTTGTAAGGATTACTTACAAGTTCGCCACGAGGGCAGTCGCGAAGTAGCGCGCAGTCTTCACCACTACAGCCTCCCAGTGATCCTGTCCGTCGGCTATCGGGTTCGCAGCCCGCGCGGCACCCAGTTCCGCAAGTGGGCCACGGAGCGCTTGACCGAATACCTGGTCAAGGGTTTCGTCATTGACGACGAACGGCTCAAGAACCCGCCCGGTCCGTGTGTGCCCGACTACTTTGACGAGTTTCTGGCGCGGGTTCGTGACATCCGTGCCAGTGAGAGGCGCGTCTATCTTCGTGTGCGGGAAGTCCTTGCCCTGGCTGCCTACTATGATCCAACCGTCGCAAAGACACGCACCGCGTTCCAGATCGTACAGAACAAGCTCCATTTCGCCACGACCGGCAAGACAGCACCGGAGCTGATCTCCGGACGGGCCGACGCTGCCCAACCCAACATGGGACTTACGAGCTGGAAGAATGGTGTGGTCCGCAGGGGCGATGTGAGTATCGCCAAGAACTACCTCCAGCACGACGAGATCGAGGAACTCAACCGGATCGTCGTGATGTTCCTCGACTTCGCAGAGGACCAGGCCAGGCGCCGCAAGCAGGTCTTCCTGCGCGACTGGGAATCGAAACTGGACGAGTTCCTGCAGTTCCATGAGCGCGGCGTTCTGCCTGACGCGGGCAGCGTGACCCGCGAAGAAGCGGACGAGAAGGCAGCCCGCGAATACGAGGAGTTCAGCAAGCGCCGTCGTCTTGCGATCGAAGCCCAGGCGGAAGACGATCAGATCAGGGAGCTGGAGAATCTGGCGCGAGAACTGCCTGAAACGAGATCATCAGAAGAGGACAACGAGTGAGAAACGAAGCGGACACCCGCGCTGAACTCATCGACCCTGCCCTCAAGGCCGCAGGCTGGGGCGTGGTCGAAGGTAGCCGTGTGCGTCGTGAGGTGATCACGCTCGGCCGCCTTCAAGGCGCGGGCACCCGGGCGAAGCAAGAGATCGCCGACTACGTGCTCGTCTACCGCAACCAGAAGCTCGCCGTCATTGAAGCCAAGCGCGAGGAGTTGCCCGTCACCGAGGGGCTGGGTCAAGCGAAGAGGTATGCGGACAAGCTCCACACTCGCTTCGCAATCGCAACAAACGGCCACGGCATCTACCGTGTGGACATGGACACGGGAGAAGAGGGCGAGATCGTCGGCTACCCGACTCCCGATGCGCTGTGGGAGGTGATCTTCGGGGAGGCCGAGGCGCAGGAACAGAACTGGCGAGAGCGGTTCTCGGCAATCCCCTTCGAGGACAGGGGCGGCCAGTGGCAGCCTCGCTACTACCAGCACAACGCCATCACCAAGACCCTGGATGCGATCGGCCAAGGACAGGACCGCATCCTCATGACCCTTGCGACGGGAACCGGCAAGACGGCCATCGCCTTCCAGATCGCCTGGAAGCTCTTCCACAGCCGCTGGAATCTCACCGACTGGCGGGATGGTCTCGAGGAGGGGCAGGAACCGAGTCGTCGGCCCCGCATCCTCTTCCTTGCGGACCGCAACATCCTGGCGGACCAGGCCTTCAACGCGTTCAGTGCGTTTCCGGAAGATGCACTCGTGCGCATCGCACCCGACGTGATCCGCAAGAAGGGGCGTGTACCCAAGAACGGCAGCGTCTTCTTCACGATCTTCCAGACCTTCATGACCGGGCATGATGAGGAGGGTAACCCCAAGCCGAGCTTCGGCGACTACCCGCCCGACTTCTTCGACTTCATCGTAATCGACGAGTGCCATCGCGGTGGTGCGAACGACGAGAGCAACTGGCGCGGCATCATGGAGTACTTCGAGCCGGCGGTGCAGCTGGGGCTGACGGCGACCCCGAAGCGTACGAACAACGTCGACACCTACGCCTACTTCGGCGATCCGGTCTACGTGTACTCGCTCAAGGAGGGGATCAACGACGGTTTCCTCACGCCCTTCAAGGTCGTGCAGTTCGCCACGACTCTCGACGACTACATCTACACGCCCGACGACGACGTAATCGAGGGTGAGATCGAGGTGGACAGGCGCTACACCGAGCCT
>JBDRTQ010000097.1:0-3519 GCA_043823885.1 Candidatus Eiseniibacteriota bacterium
CGCGTTGACAGCGAGAGCGTTACGACGGAGTACCTGGACAGGTTCATCGACCTCGACGCGGCCATGACCGCCGACGAGGCTCAGCGCCTCCCGGTTGCGGATATGTTCGGCGAGATGCGCGCGATCAGCGAGCTCGAGGGCATGGCCGGCGACCTGGGGAGCATAGTGGCCGGCGACAGGACGTTCCTGTCGGTCGCGCGGCACCTCATGAAGAGCCGCCCGACCGATGTGTCGATCGTCTATCTTCGGGGCGTGGACACCGCGAGCCACAAGTTCTGGGCGGCGGCGCACCCCGGCGAGGTCGGCTTCCCCGTGTCACAGACCGAAGCGCGCGTTTTCGGAGGCACCGTCGCGCACTATTACGAGTACGCGGACGAGATGCTGGGGTTACTGGTCGAGGAGTTCGGCGAGGGAACGGTCATCGTGTGTTCCGACCACGGCTTCGAGGGGCCCAAGCCGGGCCAGATGCCCGGCGGGATCAACGACCACGGTCCCATCGGTATCCTCGTGATGTCGGGTGACGCGTTCAGGAACGGCGTACGGATCCCGGAGCGCAGCGTACGCGACATCACGCCCACGATACTGACGCTCTGCGGCCTGCCCGTCGGCGAGGACATGGACGGCTCCGTCATAGAGGAGGCCTTCGAGCCTGCCTTCCTGCGGAGCCACCCCACGAGCCGCGTCTCGACCTACGAGCGCACCGAGTAGCGTCGCGTCCCGGCGACGCCGGACGCGAGCGGGCGCAGGCAAGCGGCCGCGAGGAGGACAAGGGAACAGTGAGAGGGTTCTTCATCATCGCTCTGTGCTGCACCATCGCGCTCGCCGTCTCGTGCGCACCGACGTCGGTCGAACCAGTCGAGCGTAGAATCATGCTGATCGGCATCGACGGCATGGAATGGGACATCATGGGTCCTCTTCTGGAAGCCGGACGTCTGCCGACCTTCGCCAGGATCATGTCGGAGGGCTCGTGGGGAGAACTGCGCTCGCTCGACATCCTCGAATCGCCGGTCATCTGGACCAGCATCGCCACCGGCAAGCTCCCGGAGAAACACGGCATCATGGGTTTCGCCAAGAAGTCGCCCAAGGGCGGGGAGCCGGTGCCCATAACCTCCAACGTGCGGCGCGTCGAGGCCATCTGGGACATCCTCGGTGACGAGGGCTGGAGCGTGGGCATCGTCGGCTGGTTGTCCACCTGGCCCGCGGAGCCCGTCAACGGCTACCTGGTGACGGACTACTTCAACTACGGGTGGGGTCCCGAGCACACCGGCGAGGGCGAGCGGGTGACCTTCCCGCCGGGGCTCGCCGCAGACATCGAAGACCTGAGAGTCCTCGAAGAGGACATCACGGACGAGCGCGCCGCCGCCTTCACGAACGGGGTGGTGCCGGAGGGCGACGTCCTGAGGAAGAGGTTCAACGCGCTCAAGGCCTGCATCGCGACCGACGAGACGAGCCACTCGGTGGCGCTCCGCCTGGCCGACCGCATGCCGGTCGACTTCTACGCCGTATACCTCAAGGGCATCGACGGTGTCTGCCATCTCTACTGGGTCGACATGATCCCGGAGTCCGGTCCTCCCGTCACGGAAGAAGAGAAGCAGACGTTCGGAAGCGTGATCGCGAGCTACTACGAGGAGATGGACGGTGTCCTGGCCGGCTTCCTCGAGATGGTCGACGAGAACACCACGCTGATCCTCACGTCCGACCACGGCCATTCCGGTCCCAAGCCCGTCGGCGACAAGTACAACTGGGGGATCGCCATGCACGACCCCACCGGCGTGCTTGCGCTGTGGGGGAAGGACATCGCGAAGGGACAGGAGCTGGTGGACGCGAGCGTTCTCGACATCACGCCGACGCTTCTGGCCCTCTGCGGCCTGCCTGTCGCTGACGACATGGACGGACGAGTGCTGACCGAGGCGATAGACGGCGATTTCCTGAGGGGCCATCCTGTCAGGACCATCGAGACCTACGAGCCGGACGCCGGGTCCTCGGGGGACGATGAACGTGAGCCGATCGAATCACCGATCGACGAGGAGGTGCGGGAGCGCCTCCGCGCCCTGGGCTACATAGAGTAGCCCGGCCGCCAACCACGGGACAAGATCGACGAAGGAGAATGCATGAGAGTAGAGAAGATCCTCTTTGCGCTTATCATCGGAGTGCTGGTCGTCACCGCGGTCATTGCCGGAGTCAAGATGCGGGGCGGCGAGGACGAGCCCGCTCCCGTAGTTCTGTCGGGCGAGGGTGACGTCTCCCTTGTCGTGGTCGGGATCCAGGGACTCGAAGCCTCGATGGTGGAGAGGCTGACGGCCGGCGGCCGGCTGCCGAATCTGGCGCGGCTCATCGCCGGCGGAGCGACAGGCGGCTACTCGACGCTGGGACGGAACACAGATCCGAGGATCGTCTGGACATCTCTGGTGACCGGGATGCTCCCCGAGAACCAGGGCGTCGGCGGCATGAAGCTGTCTCGGAGGGGCGAGATGGTCAAGGCCGCGCTCATGCCTTCGTCCCGGACCGTCGGCACGTTGTGGACCCTTCTCTCGGACGCCGGCGAGAGCTGCGGTGTCCTCGGGTGGCCGGGAACCTGGCCGGTCGAGGAGCTCGCCGGAGTGATGGTGGGTCCCCACTCGACCTACGTGCTCGAACGCGAGCACGGCGGCAATTCGGCCGAAGCCGTCTTCCCGCTCTCTCAGTACGAGCGGCTCGACCCCATCATGCTTGACCGGACGCACTTCGCGCGACGCGACCTCTCGAGGTTCATCAACCTCGAATCCAGGCAGGGGCTCGAGGCCCTCGTCGGCCAGAACTACATCGCTCTGTCCGACGCCTGCGCGGCCGACAGGTCCATGGCCGACCTGGCAACCGTGCTCGCGTCCGGGGGAGACGTCAGCAATCTCTTCGTGTGTCTCGCGGGAACGGACGTGGTTAGCCAGCGCTTCTGGCACTACATGGAGACAGAGGCGATAGAGAGGGTCGACGTCTCCGAGAGCGCGCGACGGCTCCTGGAGGGACAGGTCGACGCGCTTGGCACGACGGTAGACCGCTACTACGATTACGTCGATGAGCTGGTGGGCGAGCTCGTCGCTCTTGTGGGCGACAACGGTACCGTTGTCGTCATCACGGATCACGGCTACGGTGGCATACCGCTGGATGCTTCCGGTGCGCCACAGGTAGGCACCGACATGCATTCCGAAGAGGGACTGTGGATCGCCTCGGGCCCCAGGGTGGCCGCGGGGACGACCGCCAGTCACGGAGAGCTCGTAGACGTCGCTCCGAGCATCATGGCAGCGGCGGGTCTCGATGTCCCGGCGGGCCTCGATGGGAAGGTGCACGAGGAGATCCTCGCTCGTTAGAGCGTCCGACCGATGCCTGGCGCTGCAGCTCAGGCGTCACGTTCAGCCCGATCGTTACCGGAGGAAGCAACTCGTGCGGAGAATCGTCGCGATAATCGTCGTCATCGTGGGTGTTGCAGCAGCCGTCGCGTTCTACGTTCGAGCGACCGGCCCCGTGGACGACACCCGGTCGTCC
>JBDRTQ010000098.1:0-2845 GCA_043823885.1 Candidatus Eiseniibacteriota bacterium
GGCATCGGAGCGGACGCGGTCATCATAGCCGCTGCGAGCAAGAGCGAGGGGCCGGTCAACCTGGCCGGTGAACTCCTGAAGAAGCGCGGCAAGGTCGTCATACTCGGCAGGGTGCCGACCGGGTTCGACTTCGAGAGCTACTACAAGAAGGAACTGGACCTCCGCATGTCGTGTTCGTACGGCCCGGGTCGCTACGACCCGAGCTACGAAGAGGGAGGGTGCGACTATCCGGCCGGCTACGTGCGCTGGACGGAGAACAGGAACATGCGCGCCTTCCAGGAACTCATCCACTCCTCGAGGATCGACGTCGAGTACCTGTCAACTCACACGTTCGATCTCGATGACGCGCCGCGGGCCTACGAGCTCATTCTCGACAGTGACGAGCCTCATCTCGGCGTCGTCATCAAGTACGATGTCGGGCGCGAGCCCGACCGGAAGAAGATCGTCACCGGGAGCGCTTCCGTGGGCGGGAAGATAGGCGTCGCGTTTATCGGCGCCGGAAGCTACGCGATGGGAAGCCTGCTTCCGAACATCAAGGCGAGCGACGTCTCGCTCAAGACCGTCATGACGTCGCACGGGACGAGTTCGCGTTCCGTGGCCGACCGATACGGCTTCGAAGCGTGCACGTCGAACAAGGACGACATCTGGAACGACGACGGCATCAACACGGTCTTCGTCACGACGCGGCACAACACGCACGCGGAGTATGTTCTCTCGGCTCTCAAGGCCGGCAAGAACGTCTTCGTGGAGAAGCCGCTGTCACTGACGGTCGAGGAGCTGGAGGAGATAGCGGAGGCGTATCGGGGACTCACCGACGGCGGCGGGGCCCCGTCGCTCATGGTCGGGTTCAACCGCAGGTTCTCGCCCCTGACCACGGTTCTCAAGGACCGGTTGGGCGAGGGGCCGATGGCCATGGTCTATCGTGTCAACGCGGGTTCGATGGGACGCGACCACTGGATGCAGATGCCCGACGTGGGTGGCGGGCGGATCGTAGGAGAGGCGTGTCACTTCATCGACTACCTGACCTTCATGAACGGCTCGCTGCCCGTCGAGGTCTCGGCCTCCGTCATGGAGGAGCCCGACCATCTCGAGGACACGGTCAACATGAGCCTGCGCTTCGCCAACGGCTCGGTCGGGACGGTGTCCTACTTCGCAAACGGTTCCTCCAAGCTGCCCAAGGAGTACGTGGAGATCCACCGTGGCGGCCAGAGCGGGATCCTCTCCGACTACACGGAGTCGACGCTGTACGGTCGCGGCAAGCCGCGGAGGAAGCGGTTGTCCTCACAGAACAAGGGGCAGCCCGAGATGATGAAGGCGTACCTGGACTCGTTGCGCAGAGGGGCGCCGGCGCCCATCCCGTTCGAGGATGTCTACGCGGTCATGCTGGCAACGTTCAAGGCCGTCGAGTCGTTCCGCACGAGACAGACGCAGAGTCTCTGAGTCCGCACTCCCGGAGGAGCAGCCGTTGAGAGTTCTTCTGACACGACCGCCTCTTCCGGCAGTGAGTGGTGTCTCGGCCTTCTACCGGGCCGTCGAGCACCACATCGTCCGTGACGCCGAGGTCGTGCCCGTCGAGATCGGCTCCCTGACGCCGCACTCGTTCCACCCGCTCCGCGACCAGATGAACTACCGCGACGCTCTGAGGGGCGCGGAGGTGGACCTCGTCCACCTCAATCCGTCGCTGACGGCGAGGAGCCTCTACAGGGACGGCCTCTTCTTCCAGCGGGCCAAATGCCTGAACCTGCCGGTCCTCGTGCACATCCATGGGTGGGAGCATCGCACCGCGGACCGCATCGACAGCGGGCCTCTCGGCGGGTTCTTTCGCCGGACGCTGGGCCGCGGCGACGCCTTCGTCGTTCTTGCAGAGGAGTTCAGAGAGCGGTTGCTGTCGTGGGGCGTCGCCGCGGAAGTGCACCTCGGCACGACCGCCGTGGACAACGGGCTTCTTGACGGCTTTTCCATCGACGCGAAGCGACGTGAGTTCTCTCCCGACTCCGCGATAAGGATCCTGTTCCTGGCGCGCATCGAGAGAGACAAGGGCATCTACGAGACCATCGAGGCCTGTTCGCAGCTTGTGGGTGAGGGCCTTCCCATACACCTGACCGTCGCCGGAGACGGGTCTGAACTCGCGAACGTCAGGGCGTACGCTGCCGAGAAGCTCGGTTCGTCCGTCAACTTCCTGGGCTTCATCCTGGGGGAGGAGAAGACGAGGGCCCTCCGGGAGAACGACCTGTACGTCCTTCCGACGTCGCACGCGGAGGGCATGCCCGCGTCGGTCCTGGAGGCCATGGCCCTCGGGCTGCCGGTGATAACGAGGCCGATGGGAGGCCTCCGCGACTTCTTCCTCAATGGCGAGCACGGATACCTGATGGACGAGGTCGATTCGTCGACCGTGGCATCGTTAATAAGGAAACTTGCCGTGGACGGGGCTCTCTGGAGTAAGATGAGTGAGGCGGCTCACCGTTACGCGGCCGGCCGCTTCCTGGGTTCACAGGTGGCCGCGCAGCTCGTCGGAGTGTACCGGACCATCGCCGGAGGAGAAGCGTGAGGGTTCTCAGAACGGCCGTCCAGGTGGTGTTCTTCGCGGGCGTGGTGGCGCTGTTCATCAGGGGGCTTGCGGGCCACACGCCCAACACGTGCGAGTTCTATTGCCCGTTCGGAGGGCTCGTCGCCCTCTATCCGCTCGTGCGCTACAAGTCCTACGCGTGCGCACTGACGGAGCTGAACGTCGCGCTGCTGGTGTCGGTGCTCGTGCTGACGCTCCTGTCGAAGAAGTCGTTCTGCGGTTGGGTCTGTCCGCTGGGGACCGTCCAGGAGTGGCTGGGCCGGCTGGGCGGGAAGATCT
>JBDRTQ010000099.1:0-4596 GCA_043823885.1 Candidatus Eiseniibacteriota bacterium
CGGCCTTCGACGCCGACCTCATCGTGGAGGCCGTCCTCCGCGAGATGGACAGGGGCGGACAGGTCTACTTCGTGCACAACCGCGTGGAGACCATCGAGGGCATGGCAACCTATCTCAGGGGCATTCTCCCCGGGTTCATCATCGACGTGGGCCACGGCCAGATGGCGGAGCGCCAGCTCGAATCGGTTATGATGAGATTTATGGAGGGGCAGATCGACGTCCTCGTCTGCAGCATGATCATCGAGTCGGGTCTCGACATCCCGAACGTCAACACGATCATCATCAACCGGGCGGACCGCTTCGGACTGGCTCAGCTCTATCAGCTGCGCGGCCGCGTCGGGCGTTCGAACCACAGAGCGTACGCCTACCTGCTGATCCCTCGCGACCGGGGCATAACTCCGATAGCGCGACGCAGGCTGGGGGCGATACAGGAATTTACCGATCTATCGTCAGGCTACAAGCTCGCGATGCGCGACCTTGAGATCAGGGGCGCCGGGAACATCCTGGGCGCGGAACAGCACGGCCACATGCTGGCAGTGGGATTCAACCTGTACGCCAAGCTCCTCCGGAACGCCGTCAAGCGGCTCAAGGGAGAGCCGGTCGCCGAGAAGCACGAGGCCTCCGTGGATATCAAGGCGGATGCATACATCCCCGACTCTTACATCGCGGACAACGACATGAAGATCGACATCTACACGAGGATCCGGGACGCGACGGCGCTAGATGCGGTCGACGGGCTGGCGAGCGAACTCTCCGACAGGTTCGGGAAGATGCCACCTGAGGTCGCGGGGCTCCTGGAGGTCCAGGCACTGAGAGTCGTGTGCGAGGGTGCCGGGATCAGACGAGTGAGTCTCTCCGGGGGCACGGTGGAGGCGGAGTTCACGCCGGGCTTCGAGCCGAGGCCCGGTCGACTCCGCGCGGCGCTCAAGGCGTGCAAGACTCCCCTGGAATTCGATGCGCGGACGGGGCTGACGGTGAAGTTCGCGTCGCCCGGCGGCAGGAGAGAGGCCCTGCGGATGGGTAGAAAGGTATTGAAGCTGTTCGCTGACTCTGGTAGCCTCTAGTGTTGCAGCATTCCCGCCCGTTCACGGGCTTTTTCGGCTTTGCGGGCGTAGTTCGTTCCTCATCCCGGAACGGGGCGCTGGACACTTCCGGCGACCCCGGTGACACGAAAGGAGAACTTTGATGAAAAAGTTCGCGACGTTCTTCATCCTGACCGCCGTGGTGGCCGCACTGGCCGCCGGTTGCTCGTCGGTCGAGGACAAGCCGGCCCTCCGGCTGACGGACAACGAGGGGATCGTCGAACCCCGCGAGGTCACCGTCTCCTACATCAACGAAAGACTGGACCGGGTCCCCGCCGAGATGATCCCGGACCTCCCCGGCGACGAGGGGAAACGGCAGTTCATGGACGAGATCATTCGCAAGGAACTCCTCGTCATCTACGGCATCAGGCTGGGCATTCTGGACGACTACAGGCTCCCTGACGCTCTCGCACACTTCGAGAACACCAAGGCAGAGGAACTGCTCCGTAAGGAGCTGATCATAGATCCTGCACAGGTGACGCCGGCCGACGTCGAGGACTACTACGCGGTGCGTGACGACCTGTTCCAGCTGCAGGAGATCTCCACGCTGGACGAGGACGTGGCCAACGACGCCTACCGCCGCGTGACCGAGGGCGGAGAGGACTTCACACGCGTCGCCGCCGAGGTATCCACGGCCGGCACGGCCTCTGACGGGGGGCGCATGCCCGTAGCGACCTGGACCGACTTCCATCCACTGACCCGCGTGGAAGTCCGCTATCTCAACAAGGACGACGTCACCCCGGTGCACCAGATAGGCGCCACTTTCTTCATCTACAAAGTTCTGTCGCGGAAGGACGCGCCGGATCTGAAGCCCCTCGAAGGCGGCCACCTCAACGGCGTTACCGCCGAGGCGCGCAACTTCAACAAGAACATGTTCGAGTACTACCTCTTCACGGAGTGGGACAAATCGGCGAACATCCTCTTCGCGGACGACGCGATAGACATCTGCGGCACGAAGATCGACCAGGCCGCCCTGAAGGCCTTCCCCGAGACCGAAGCGACGACCAGTGAGGAGCGCATGGAGCGCGCCCGCACCTCGATCGTCCCCGAGTTCTCGGATGAAGAGGCGGAGATGGTGCTCGTCACGTACAATATATTCGGCGACGAGAAGGCAGTGACGCTGGGCGACTTCGCGCGGATGAGCGAGGAAGCGCCCGGGGTAGAGACCGTCAAGACCGGCGACCGCTCGGGCATCGAGAACTTCATAAGGCGCAACGTTCAGCGCGAGAGCATCGAGGCGAAGATCCAGGAGAGGGGCTACCGCGACACCCGGGAGATGAAGGACTATCTCGCGCAGCGAACCGAGGAGTTCGTCATCGACATCACGTACGACCAGGAGGTCATACAGAAGGTCGAGGAGCCGACCGGCCAGGAGATCCGCGACTACTACAGGTCGAACCTCGAGAGCTTCGTCGAGCCCGTGGCCGTGGACGTCCAGCAACTCATTGTCGCGACCGAGGAGCAGGCCAACGGCATCCTCCAGCGCGTGCGCGCCGGGGAGGCGACGTTCGTCAGCATGGTCCAGACGCGCTCGATCGACGAGTGGAGCAAGACGAAGGACGGCGTGATCCCGATGTATCACCAGGGCGAGAAGCGCCTGGATTACCTGCAGGGCGTGGCGTTCGACCTCGAGATAGGCGAGATCAGCGAGCCGGTGCGGGCTCCGGGCGGATACGCGCTCGTGAAGGTGCTCGCCAAGTACCCGTCTCGGCAGATGAGCTTCGACGAGGTTGCGGGCGTCGTGAAGCAGTCGGTCATATCCACGAAGAGGGAAGCTCTTCTGACCGCGGTGCTCGAGGACGCGCGCAACACCGTCACCGTTGAGTACATCGAGGAGAACTTCCAGTACATCAAGGACCCGGCGGAGGTCCTGAAGGAGAAGGCGAGCGGCGGAACGCCCAGCGGCCAGCCGGTCAGCATCCAGTTGAACTAGGCGGATCCCTCGGGCGGTCGGCCTCCGTTCGGGCCGACGGTTCACCGCGGGGATCAACGGGTCGAGGTGTCAGGTGAGACTAGCCGCTCTGTTTACAGCGCTGTGCTTCTTCGCGGGCCTAACAGCCGGCTGTGGCCGTACCGACACGTCCGAGGCGATGGCGAGAGTCGATGGCTCGGTGTTGTCGGCCGACGAGTTCTACGCGTCGGTCCCCGAGCAGCTGCTTGCCGTAATGAGCCTCGACGATCAGGAAGAGGCGCTGAAGACCTGGGTAAAGACGGAGCTCTTCTATAGAGAGGGGCTCCGTCGTGGTTTTGGCGACGACGAGGACCTACGTCGTCGGCTCAAGGAGATCGAGCGCGAGCTGGTGGCCGAGGAGTGCATTCGCGGCTTCATCGAAGACATCCCCGAGGTGACCGAGAACGAAGCCAGGAAGTACTTTCAGGAGCACAAGTCGGACTACTCCATCCAGGTGCGCCTGGCGCACATTCTCGTGCGAAGCAGGCCGGAGGCCGAGCGGGCTCTGGCGGAGATCCACGCGGGGACGCCGTTCGAGAACGTTGCGGCAGGGTCGTCGGTCGATCAGACTGCGTCGCAGGGCGGCGACCTGGGCTACATGCGGCGCGGCGAGATGGTCCACGAACTCGAAGAGGCCGCGTTCGAACTGAAGGTCGGAGAAGTGGGAGACGTCATAGCGAGCAGCTACGGGTACCACATCATCAAGGTGCTCGACCGTCACCCCGGAGCCGGACAGCCGTCGTTCGATTCGAAACAGTCCTCCGTGATGAACTTCCTTACCTCACAACGACGGCGCATGGCGTTCGATGACTGGCTGGCCGATCTGGAAGAGCGCGCCACCGTAATAATCGACACCGCGCTTCTTCGGCAAGAGGCGCGCGAGCGAATGAGAGACGACACCGATACCTACGAGGAAGCAGCGGGCGAGACGACCGGCGTTGCGGCCCCCTAGGAGAAGATGGAGACAAGGGATGGCTCTGACCAGCAAGTCAAACGCTCGGGTTGTTGTTGCGGTGATACTCCTGACGGCCGCGTTCACTTCCGTTGCCTTCGCGCAGGACGGCGCCGCGCCCACCGGAGGAAAGAGCACCAGACGGCTCGTCGACGGCATCGCCGCGGTCGTGGGCGACGAAATCATCCTTGAGAGCGAGGTCGACGAGGAGTTCTACGTTTACCAGATGCGCTCCGGATCGTCGGACATGTCCCGGGACGAGATGGTCCGAGTGAGATCGGGTGTCGTCCGCGAGATGATTGACGAGATGTTGCTCGTCGCGATGGCGCACAGAGACACCGTGCAGCTGCAGCCGGGCGAACTCGAGGCGGAGATAGAGACCCGCGTGGCCGAGCTCGTGGAACGACACGGCTCGGAGGAGGCCCTGGACGCCGCCCTCGCTGAAGAGGGTTTGACGCTCTCCGGGCTCAAGGACATCTACAGCGATGAGATCGAAAGGCGACTGCTCGCCGAGAAGGTCGTGCGAAGCGAGGTGCACGGGAAGATAGACGTCACCTGGGGCGAGGTCGAGGCGTACTACAGGGAACACGCCGAGGAGGTCGGGCAGACCC
>JBDRTQ010000100.1:0-2439 GCA_043823885.1 Candidatus Eiseniibacteriota bacterium
AGTAGAGCGTGTCGGACTTCGTCGAGGGGTCTCCGGTGTCGGTGTAACCACCAGCTTTCTCTGGCGCTGGCTCGACGCCCAACGCCTCGTAGAGGATCTTTCCGACCTGCTTGTAGCTGTTCGGGTTTAGGGTCCTGGCGAGCTTCCTCGTGCCCCGCGACGACTTCCCGGACACCTCCAGCGCCCTGGTCGCCAGTCGGCTCGCCTCCGCGACCTTCTCCTCCATGACCTCGGTCTGGACCTGGTAGAGGCGGTCGCGCTCGGCGACGTCGAGCCGGAACCCGGTCTCGCTCAGGTGGCGGCAGAAGGTCGAGAGGAACAAGTCGTTGACAAACGCAGTCTTCTGCGCTCGCAGCGCCGGCTCCTTGAGCAGCTTCTCGGCGACCTCGGCGGTGCGGGCCACGTCGAGCATGCAGTACTTGTGCAGCTCGCGGTCGCTCTTCCAGCGGTCGTGGCGCACTCCCTTGTGGTGCGGTGCGTCGGTATACTGCGCGATCAGGAAGTCGAGGTCGTGAGGCCACTCGCTCCAGGCGACGTGGTGAGCGACCGCCGTGTCGAACACGCGGCGCCGCAGCTTGAACCCCGGCAGCTCGCCACAGTGCTTGAGCACCGAGTGGTCATACTTCTCGTGCTGCGCCACGACGGTGCCGGTGGGGTTGGCGAACCAGGCGAGCAGGATGTCTCGGATCTCTGCGCGCTCCTCCCAGGCGTAGCCGCCCCACGAGGGCGCAACTTCGACAGAGGTGAAGGGCACGCAGATGCACTCGTCCTTCGTCCCGATGCCGATGCAGCGCAGCCTGGCCTCGGTTGGCTCCAGGCTGTCAGTCTCGGTGTCGTAGGCGATGATGGCGTTGCCGGGTAGCCCGAAGAGAAACCTTCGGAGCTGATCCGGCTTCGGGAAGAACGTCATGCGCGGCTCGGTCCACTGGAGATGGCCGCGCGCCATGCGCACGGCCTTGGCGATGTCCCAGCGGAAGATTTTGGTCCAGCGTCTCGACCGCAAGACGAATGCCGGGTGCACCGAGGTGAGGCACGGTATCTCTCGTCCATCGACGAGCGCTTTGCCCGGAAACCCACGCGCCGGAATGCGCTCCTCGGTCTGCGAGACCTCGGCCGGACGTCTCTCGCCGAACTCGTCTTCGACCACGAACTCGGTCCCGGCGGCGTCCGGGCTCGGCTGCCTTGCCAGCTCGTCCTTGTCGATCCCGATGATAGCCTGACGAGCTTGCTTCCCGATGAGGACGAGGGCACGAGCGCCTTTGATCTCCCCGATCAGCCTGGGCAGGCACGCCTCGTGTGGCAAGAGCAGCTCCGGGACGCCGTGCTTCCTGCGGTCCTTGTTCCGGTACCTGATAAGGCGCACGTGCGCCTCGTAGCTGGCCTCCGGGGCGCGGCAGCACATGACGTTGCACAGCGAGACGTCGTTTCGGGTAAGCCCACTCTCCTTCAGCGCCGACATGGTCTCGTCGCCGGACGGGCCGACCAGCGGGAAGCCGAGCAGCTCCTCTTGATGTCCTGGCGCTTCCGCAACGATTGTGAGCAGCGCTCCGGCGCGCAGCTCGGATGGGACGACGACCTTTCCGTACAGTGAGCACCTGGAGCAGAGCGCTCCATGCGCTTCGGGGTCGTAGCCCCATCGGAGCCGTCCTCCGGTCCCGAGGTGGGCGTCCAACGACGCCGCTGTTGTTGTGGTAGGTGACCGATCCGCCCCCGTGCTCACTGTCGGGGGAGTTGTGATCGGGGGCGGATCGGTCATGTTGGTGATCCTCGCAGCTCGGCGTCTACATGCCGAGGAAGTCGGAGACCAGGTCACCTCCGGAGTTGCCACCGGCCGGCTGCTGTGCCGTCTGCTGCTGCTGGGCCGTCTGCTGCTGGGCCGTCTGCTGCTGCTGGGCCGGAGCCGTGCGCTGCCGCACGTTCTCGGAACTTCCCCTGCCCTCGCCGACCGGTCCGGCGCTCTTGGCGTACTCGGTCTTGTCGAGGTAGCCCTTGACCGCGCCGACGTTCTGGTCGTTGTAGACGGTCTCGACGATGTAGGCGTGCGCGTGCTTGCCCTTGAGCATCTTGGGCGCGATCACGATCTTGCCCGGGTTGGGCAGGTCGGGACCGAACTTCCCGGCCCCCGAGAAGATCGACGCCACCAGGGCGCGCAGGTAGAACGCCTTCTTCTTGACGTCCGGATCGGTCTCCGCTCCGACCGGTACGGGGTGGAAGGCGATGACGTGCTTGCCCACCTCCGCGCAGGCCGGCCCGACGATCCGCAGGTCCACCCGCAGGTTGACGCCGATGCCGCTCTTGGCCGCCTCGTACTTGGCGTCGTCGATCTCGACCTCGTACCGGCCCTCGCGGACATCGTCGCTCAGGCCGCCGAAGGCGAACCCAGTGAGGTCCACCTCGAACGGAGTCGAGGTATCTCCTGACAGTGCTGACAACGTGCCT
>JBDRTQ010000101.1:0-2035 GCA_043823885.1 Candidatus Eiseniibacteriota bacterium
TGTAGAGCAGCCCGTCGGGCTCGACGAAGTAGGCGTACGCGATGGTCGGGCACCCCTCCTCGCAGATGTGGTTGGGGCCGGTGTGATACCGCGCCGTCTCCCACACGTTCCACCCCGCCATCGCGGTGCAGTGGAGGACTATCGTGTCGATCGCGGCCGCGTCCCTCAACTGGGGATCGCGTGCGACCGGGAGTACCGCGGAGATATCGTGCAGCCAGTGCATGGGACCTCCCGCAAGGGGCGCTCACAATACAGCGGCCGGGGCGCGGCGGCTCCGGGGGTGCAGCGGTTCCGTCAAGGCCACGACCTCAGGAGGTCGGTCAGCTCGCCGAAGTTGTCGACGAGCCTGTCGGCGTCCCTGAGCTCGTTCCTGGACGCGAAGCCCCACGTGCAGCCGACGGCCAGCGCGCCCGAAGCGCGGGCGCCCCGTGTGTCCGTAGACCTGTCGCCGACCATGACGGTCCGTCCCGGCTCGACCGACAGGCGCGCCAGTATCAGATCGATGAGCTGGCCCTTGTGAGACGTCCGCTCTTCGCCGGCGCAGCGAGCGTCGTCGAAGAAGCGGCGTATGTCGAAGTAGTTGAGAATGTGGTTCATGTAGCCGGAGCCTGCGTTCGTCGCGACACCGAGTCTGAGACCCATGTCGCGCATGTCCTCGAGCGCCTTCTCCGCGCCCGGGAAGAGAGCGCCCATGCCGTCGTCGACCAGCGCGCGCTCCCAGTGCCAGATGAGCCCGTCCATCTCTTCGATGTACTCCTTGGACAGGGCCGGGAAGACCTTACGAGCGAACTCCTCCCGCGTCGAGCCCACGCCCGACAGAACGAGGTCGTCGCTTGGCGGCGCGGCCACTTCGCCGTGGCGGGCGTTCAGGTCGCGTACGGCGAGCTCTACGGCCCCGAGGGTCGTGGCGCTTGATGAGTAGAGAGTGCCGTCGAGATCGAGGACTACGAGGTCGATGTTAGGCAAGTGATGCCCTCCCGGATGTCTGTCTGCTCCGCGCGTCCGCAGTCAGTCCGCATTATACACCAGGAATATGGCCCGCGTCGCGAAGCGTGCGGGGCCCGCGCCCCATGAGTTCGAGGACCTGGTCGAGGTCCCGGACGCCTCCGCGCGCTCCCGGGGCCGTACAGCACAGGGCCGCGGCGGCGTTCGAGAAGCTCAGCGTCCGCTCGGCGCTCCACCCGGACAGAAGCCCGTGCAGGAACGCGCCGTGGAACATGTCCCCGGCGCCGGTGGTATCAACGACGTCGACGTCGTAGCCGGGACACGAGACGACGGACCCGTCGACCCCCATCACGAGCGAACCCAGAGAGCCAAGAGTCATGCCTATCACGCGCGGCCCGAGCTCGCGGAGGATGTCGAACGACAGGTCCAGGTTGGGCTCGCCCGTGAAGCGCCTCGGAAACTCCCGCGACGCCAGCAGCACGTCTGTCCTGGCCACCACGTCGCCGGTCCCGTCCTTGACCGACTCCGCGTCGAGCACGACGATGACTCCATGCTCGTGGGCGATGTCGGCCGCCCGCGCCGCACCGGCTGTGTCGTGCCCGTCGATCAGGAGGATCCGCCCGACCGCCACCTTCGCCTCCGTCAGCTCGTCGGGGCGCGTCTCAAGCTCCGCGGGCCGGTGCCAGAGGATGGTCCGCTCGCCGTCGCGCTCGTCCACGACGATCATGGCGAGCTGGTTCGTCACGCCCGGCACCCTCACTACGTCGCTGACGTCCACGCCCTCGGACTCGATGCTCGCGAGCGAGAAGTCACCGGTCTCGTCCGCCCCCACCTTGCCGACGTACTTCGCCCTGTGACCCAATTTCGAACAGAGGACCATCGCGCTCGCCGCCTGCCCGCCCGGCGTGCGGAGGAACCGGGAGACTCTCGGCTTCGAGCCGGGCACGGGGAAGCGGGGAACGAAGCACAGGTGGTCGACCGCGTTCAGACCGAAGCCCACGACGTCGAACTCGCCAGCTTCGGGGACATCGATTCCGAGAAGCAACGTCTACCTCCGGACGGCGGGCGCCTCAGGAGCGGGTTCTTCCGG
>JBDRTQ010000102.1:0-3724 GCA_043823885.1 Candidatus Eiseniibacteriota bacterium
GCCCTGGGCGACCTCACGGGTCCGCTCGCAATCAACGTCTACGACATGTTCGGCGGTCTGGTTGCCGAGCTGACTGCGACGAGCGCGCGGCACGAGGACGTGCAGTGGGATCTGATGAACGACGACGGCAAGACCGTGGCAAGCGGTATGTATATCGTCACGATCGACACCGGCGACGAGGTTGTTACGCGGAAGATCATGGTCATCAAGTAATTGGCCAAACTTGCCAGTGGACGGGGGGGGAGACCCCTCCCGTCCACTGGAATCAAGGAGGTTATAGAATGACTAGAAAGCTCGGTCTTCCTCTCATGCTGGTCGCCGCTTTGGTCGTGTCGACCGTGGCCTGGGCGGGGGACGGTACGGCAGGAAGCACCTATCTGGACGTCTTCGGCATCGGAGTCGGTGCGGGGCCCAGCGCCATGGCCGCGTACACGGCTGCTCCCGGTGACCTCTGGAGTCTCACTTACAACCCCGCGGGGCTGGCCAACATGGACCGCCTCGAGGTGGGAGTAAGCGTGATCGAGTGGTTTGAAGACACGTCCTACAACTACCTGGGCGTCGGTATGCCCAGGGGAGACGGCGGGCTCGCGATCGGCCTGGCGTACTTCGATCTCGGCGGAGTCCACGTATACGACTCCGAAGGCACGGACCTGAACCAGATGGCCGAGGCGTACAACTTCGGTTTCGTCGGCGGTTACGGGTTCCAGATGCCGAACGTCTGCGACATGTCCGTCGGTATCTCGGGACACCTGATCCAGGGTAGTTTCGACGACGAGACCGGCACGGCGATCGGCCTGAACTTCGGCGTCCTGTATGCGCTGATGGAGAACCAGGTTCAGCTCGGCGCGTCCGTGAGGAATCTGGGCACCAAGTTCCAGTTCGCGGGCGACGAGGACGAGCAGACCATGACGTATGCGGGCGGTATCTCCTACACGACCGCGATGGATCAGATCCCGAACGTGGGTCTGACGGTAGGTCTCGATGCTCTGATGCCGAAGAACCGCGACATGGCCATGGCCATGGGTGGTGAGGTCTGGGTGTACGATATGCTGGCGCTCCGTGCCGGTTACAAGACCGGCGTCGAGATGGGTAACCTCTCGTACGGCGCGGGCTTCAGGTACAGCGACTTCCAGCTGGACTACACCTACACCGACCACGAGGACTTCGATGCCACGCACAGGCTCTCCCTGACGGTAGCGTTCGGAGAGTAGTCGAGGTTCGAGACGTATGTGTTTACGACGGGGGCGACGCCACGAGGCGGCGCCCCCGTTTTGTGTGTGCGCCGGGCATGGCGCGCAGCGCCTGAGACCTGGCGGTTTCCGGCTTGATGGTGGGGAACCCTTCGTGCTACCATCCTCCTGCCGCGGAGCGACCCGCAGAGAGGAGCATCATTGAGCGACGACGAGCTGATCGGGCTGGCAAGAGACGTCAGAGCGCGTGCGCATGCGCCCTACTCCGGATTCAGGGTGGGGGCGGCGCTGCTCGCCCAGGACGGTCGCGTCTTCACGGGAGTGAACGTGGAGAACGCCTCGATAGGCCTGTCCGTCTGCGCGGAGAGGAACGCGATCGGCCGCGCCGTGGCGGAAGGCGCCACGGGCTTCGCCAAGCTGGCCATCGTCACGGACGCGACCGACGAGCCTACGATGCCCTGCGGTGTCTGCCGCCAGGTCATCTGGGAGTTCGCGCACGACCTTCCCATCATCGTGGAGTCCGGGCCGGGTACCAGGGTGCACACGACCATCGAGGAGCTCTTCCCACGCCCATTCACGTCCTACAAGAGCTAACGTCCCACCGCCAGGGGCCTCGACCCCGGGAGACCCATCGAGGATGGACAGAGAGCGCGTAGAGCGGGTCGTGAGAGAGGTCCTGGAGGCGTCTCAGGAGGGCTCACAGGCCTCGGAGGCGCTCGGGGGGGGCCTGATAGCCGTCGGGTCCGACCACGGCGGGTTCGCGCTCAAAGAGGTGCTCAAGCGGTATCTGACCGAGGAGCTCGGCCTGCGCGTGAAGGACGTCGGAACCACGGACGAGGCTGCCTGCGACTATCCTGATCTTGCCTACAAGGTGGCCGCGGCCGTGGCCTCCGGAGAGTGCCACCGCGGGATCGTCATCGACGGCGCCGGGATCGGTTCTTCGATGGCCGCCAATCGCGTTCCCGGCGTGCTCGCGGCGTGCTGTCACGACGTCAGGACCGTCGTGAACAGCAGGGAGCACAACAACGCCAACGTCCTGACGATCGGGTCGGGCGTCGTAGGCCGCGGTCTGGCCAGGCAGATGGTCCGCGTCTGGCTCGCCACCGACTTCGCGGGAGGGCGCCACGAGCGCCGGGTCCGGAAGATCCTGGACTTGGAGAGGCTATGGACAGAGAAGAGCTAGTCACAAGGGTTACCAGCGTGGTCTTGTCCCGTCTTGGGATCTCGGGCGGGAGCGGCGCGGTCGGCCAGGGCGACTGCGACCCCTGCACGGCGTGCGGGCTCTGCGTGGAGAAGCGCCCCGATGAGGTCGACTCCATCATTGCCTCGGGCGCCACCAGGATCAGCGCCACGGGCGGTCTCGGAGACGCCGGTGAGCGCGTGGCGTCGATGATCGACCACACCATCCTCAAGCCCGCTGCCACGAGAGACGAGATCGAGAAGCTCTGTGAGGAAGCGAGGCGCTTCCGGTTCGCCTCGGTCTGCATCAACCCGACCTACGTGCCGTTGTGCGCGCAGATGCTCCGCATGACGAACGTCAAGGTCTGCACGGTCGTGGGCTTCCCTCTGGGCGCCAACCGCTCCGAGGTCAAAGCGTTCGAGACGGAACGCGCCATAAGCGATGGCGCGCAGGAAGTCGACATGGTCATCAACGTGGGCGCCCTGAAGTCGAACGACACCGACCTGGTCGAGCGCGACATCCGCGCCGTGGTCGAGGCCTGCAGGGGCATCGTCGTCTCGAAGGTCATCATCGAGGCGGCGCTTCTGACCGACGAGGAGAAGGTGACCGCGTGCCAGCTGGCGAAGGCGGCGGGAGCGGACTTCGTCAAAACGTCGACCGGGTTCGGGCCCGGTGGCGCCACGGCCCACGACGTGGCCCTGATGCGTGCTGTGGTGGGGGCGGAGATGGGCGTGAAGGCCGCCGGTGGGATCCGGGACGCGGAGACCGCCCGGGAGATGATCGCGGCGGGAGCGTCCAGGATTGGCGCGAGCGCGAGCGTCAAGATCGTCGGCGGGTAGCCCGCAAACGGGCTGAGAGCGCGGGCCGGGCGACGCGCCCGTGACACGGGACCGAGCCGGCCAGGTGAGCCGGTTCGCTCTTTCAGGGAGAGGCCTTGAACGCGTACGAGATCATCCTCAAGAAACGCGATGGACGGGAACTGACGGTCGAGGAACTCGAGTACATGGTGCTCGGTTTCGTCGATGGGCGCGTCGAGGACTATCAGATGTCGGCCTTCCTGATGGCGACGTTCTTCACAGGGGCGACCGACGCGGAGACCGAGGCGCTCACGAGGGTCATGCTCGGCTCCGGCGAAGTTCTCGACATGAGCGGCGTCGAGGGTCCCAAGGTGGACAAGCACTCGACGGGTGGCGTCGGCGACAAGCTCTCCCTCATCATCGCGCCGGTGGCCGCCGCCGTAGGCGTTCGGGTGCCGATGCTGTCCGGCCGGGGGCTCGGACACACGGGGGGAACGCTCGACAAGCTGGAGTCCATACCGGGCATGCGGACGGACTTCCCTTCTGAGCGCTTCATC
>JBDRTQ010000103.1:0-2657 GCA_043823885.1 Candidatus Eiseniibacteriota bacterium
CCCAGCGACTCGGGCGGGAGATAGAGCCGCGCCGAAACCCTCAGGCTGTCGAATGAGGTGAACGACGCGTCCTCCCCCGGCGACAGCATGTCGGACGCTATGCCGAGCACGCGCTCGCGGGTCTGGCGTCTCACCCGATCCCTGGACGCCCCTTCGATGATGTAGATCTGGGTCGGAGAGGTCGCCGTCGAGAACGACAGCGCGTACCGGTCCCCCGGCCGGTCGTGCCGGACCGACTCCAGGACGCCATCCGACAGTTCACCCGTGCCGCACAACACGTGTTCGAGCTTCATCGTCAATGCGGCCTCGTCGAAGCGCGCCTCGTACAACCACGTGCAGCCGTCGATGTTGTAGTTCATGAGGTAGAGATCGTCGTGCGTGTGAGTAATATCGACCAGCTCTCCCGCGCCCGCGTGGACCGCGCCCTCGACCGCAACCTCCATGGGGCTCGAGCTGTCCGCGAGACCCATGTAGCCCAGGCCGTACGTGTCGCTGAAGAGCGACGTGAAGAACAGGAGCCCCGAGTCGTCGCGGACGAACGAGAAGTCCGAGAGGTTGTTCGGCGGCACCTTCTCGTCCACCTTGCGCAACCCGAGCGGCACGCCGTAGAGCAACCTGAGTTCGTCGGACCCGTCCTCCTTGAGGTACGCGACGTGGTCGCCGGCGCCGTAGGCATCTATGACGACCACCTTGTCGTGCGATTCGTTGACACCGACCGGGAACGCCCCGTAGACGCTCTCCGCGAGCTTCGTGACCTCGCCTGTCGAGAGGTCGCAGCGGTACGCCGTGTGCATCGCCTCGCTCTGCGACTCCGCCAGGAGGTAGACGAGCGCATGCTCCAGGTCGTAGTCGACGCAGTGGACGGCGTCGCCGTCGAACTTCCCGGGAAAGGCGGGCTCGGGGAAACCTCCGTCGATGGGCACCAGCATGGGCTTGTACGCCTCGTCCCCGTTGCTGTCGATCATGACGAGCACGCTGCCCAGCGACGGGAAGACGACGAACGACGCGCCGTTCATCAGATGCGGGTTCTGCAGGGCGATGTGCGGTGGCAGGAGCGGCTCGGGCACGCTGCCGCCGACGTCCATCGCGTAGAGACTGAGCTGGCCGGACAGGTTGCTCATGAAGAAGAGCCGGTCACCCACGACCTGCGGGACAAGACAGAGGCGAGCCGACAGCAGCGATTCAATGCGGGCCATTTGCGTTCCTCCGGCTACGGGGTCAGGCGCCGTCGCGCGCGACCACCATGAGGGTTATGTCGTCCTCCTGCTCGGCCTCACCCACGAAGCTCTTGATCTTGTCAAAGATAGCGGTCCTCATCTCGATCGGCGTCTCCGCAACGTTGGCCTTGGCCACCTCGAGCAGGCGGCCCTCTCCGAACGGCTCGTCGCTCGTGTTCTGCGCGTCCGTGACGCCGTCCGTGTATGCCAGGAGCCTGTCGCCAGGTAACATTCTGACCTCGCTGTCCTCCCACGTCGCGGCCGGGAGCATCCCGAGGGGGATCCCCGTCCCGCGCAGCTCCTCTACCGCGCCTCCGTTCTGCGTGCGGAAGAGGTACGGCGGGTTGTGGCCGGCGTTACAGTAGCGCAGCGTTCCCGCGGCGGGATCGAGCACGGCGTAGAAGGCCGTGACGAACGAATCGTCGTTGGTGTCGGAGAGAATGCGGCGATTGGCGGCCGCCATCACTTCCGCGGGCGCAGACTCGTGCTCGAAGGCGTACGTCCTGATGAGGGTGCGCACCATCGCCATGTAGAGCGCCGCGGCCACGCCCTTGCCCGACACGTCGGCGACGAGAATGCCCCATCGCCCCCCCGACAGAGGGATGAGGTCGATGAAGTCTCCCGACGCCTCCCGCGCGGAATCGATGATGGCCTTGAACTCCCAGCCGGGCACGTTCGGAGCGCTCGAGGGCATGAGACTCGCCTGCATGTCGGCCGCAACGGCCAGTTCCTCCTCCGCCCGCAAGTGGCGGAGCGCCTGCTGGTAAACCTCCGACCCGTGGAGCGCCGCCGCGATCTGAGCCGCGAGCGACTGGGCCGCGGGGATGACGTCGGACACCATCTCCGGGTTGACGCGCTTGCGCAGATAGACGCCGCCCATCGTGGCGCCGGTCTCGCTGTGCACGATGGGCACGAGCACGGTACCGTGGCTTCTGGGCGTGACGCCCCACGGGAGCCTGCGCCGGGCCGGCGAGCCGAGCGTCTCACCGGTGGCCTGCAGCCACTCCCACGCCACTTCGTCCGGAGGATCCGCATAGTCGGGCTCGTGCAGAAGATCGTTCTGCGGGAAGAGCCTGATATCGATCGTGCTCATCGCGAACATACCGCCCACGTGCTCGCCGAGAAGCCCCGGGAGTCTCGACGCGTCGGGCGGCCCGTCGACCAGAGCGCGACCGAGGCTTTCGAGGCTCCCGAGTTCGCGGGTGCGCTCGCTGCTCGCCTCGACGGCCCTGCTCATCCTGTGAGCGAGCCCGCTGGCCATGAGAGCGCCGCCCACCACGAACAGGAACGCCACGAGCCCCTTCTCCGCGTAGAGCCCGGCCGCGAACACGGTGAACGGCGCGACGAGCAGCGGCCAGCTCACCGACGTCCACGTGAGTCGTCTCAGCGCGCGCACGGACTCGGAGCCGAACGCAAGCGCCGGCGACCGCTCCAGATAGA
>JBDRTQ010000104.1:0-3066 GCA_043823885.1 Candidatus Eiseniibacteriota bacterium
CGTCCTCGGCGAGAAGCCGCTCGATCCACTGCCGGTCGAGAAGCCTGGTCTCCAGACCCCTGACGCGCGCTACGGCGTATGCGTATCTTGTGTCGTCGGCCATCCGCCGCTACTCCCCACCGCCACCAAACAGTATCGCCGCCACCTCGGTCTCCAGCTTCTCTCTGGCGTCCCGGAGGATCGTCTCGAGCGCGCAGTTGGTCTGCACCCTGCCGCTTCTCAGTATGAAGCCGCCCCTTATCGGTCGCCGCTCGCTCGAGAGCTTGAGACCGCCCCAGCCTGCTTCCTTCGACACGGCGTCCAGGAAGACCTGATCGATCCGCGTCTCGGTCTCGCCGATCAGAACTTCTTCGTCGCCCGATTCGACCGTGCTCTTGAGGAATCCCGTGATGAACTTCCGGTACTCGCTCTGGTCCATTCCGGCTACCTTCTTTCCGGCCTCGTCGAAGACGCGGTCGATGAACCGCTGCTTCTCGTCGAGGAGCTCCCGCCGCGCCGCGAGCCGGGCGAGCGTCGTGATACGGTTCCGGTCTTCCTGCGCGCGCTGCTCCGCCCGCGCCCTGAGTTCCTTCCGCTGTGCCTCGGCCCTGGCGCGCGCTTCGCCCGCCACGACGTCGGCCGCCTCCTGACCCTCGGAGACGATCTTCCGGGCCGCCTCATCGGCGTCCGCTTTGATCTTCTTCAAAATGTCGTCGACAGCCATCGATCTACCGCCTGTTCGTTCGCTCCTCGGCGCACTGCGACGAGGAGCCGAAGACATGTTGGTATCCCGTACTACATGCCGATCTTCTGCAGAAGCAGGATCGTCCCGAGGAGCCCGAGCACCGCGTACGTCTCGACGACGACCGCGAAGATCATGCCCTTGCCCATCTCGTCCGGACGCTTTGCGACCAGACCGCAGGCAGCGCCGGAAACTTTCCCCTGCGCGATGCCGGACGTGAGCCCCGTGATGGCCAGCGGCACGCACGCGAAGAGGACCTGCCAGCCCTGCGCGAGCGTCATGTCGGTCAGACCTAGTGCGGTCATCTTGCCGAGGGCGAGAAAGAGCCCCACGATGCCGTAAATGCCCTGGGTACCGGGAAGCGCCTGGAGAAGAAGCAGCCGCCCGAACTTCTCAGGATCCTCCGCCACGACGCCCGAACCCGCCTGGCCGCCGATCCCAGTGCCGATCGCAGAGCCGGTCCCCGCGAGGCCGGCCGCGAGGGCCGCACCCGCCAATCCCAGCATCAGTCCGTCCATACCAGAACTCCTTCCTTACCTGCTGAGCACTACTCCCTCTTTGTCGTCGAGTACCGCTTTTCCACCCTGAACGGCTCGAACGCACGACCGCCCCCGGTGAAGAACTTCGAAAAGAACTCCAGGTACTGAAGTCGCGCCGAGTGAACGAATCCGCCCAGGCAGTTGACGGCGAGGTTGAAGAGGTGGCCGCCGATGAGGATGAGCACAACGACGACCGGCCCCACTACAGGAATGCCGCTCGCCATCTCCGCGACTCCGTTGATGGCCATGGCGATCGCGCCCGTCGCAAGCCCAAGTGCCAGGAGCCGCGCGTACGAGAGCACGTCGCCGAAGTAGCCGACGATGTCGTATAGCTTGAGAACGCCTCCCAGGATCTTCATGACCGGGTTGCTGTTCTTCCGCGCACCGGTAAGAACGACCAGCGCGCCCGCCGCCATCGCGCCCTTGCCCGAGATGGCCATCACGCCTTCAGGAACGCTCCCGCCCAGGATGAAGCTGTACCCCAGCGGGACAAGGAGCGCCAGGAAGAAGACCCACAGGAGCTGGTCGAGCACGGCGTCCAGCCAGCGCCCGTCCTTGACGTCGGCGACCGCCTTGATGATGAGGCCCGCCATGACCTGCACGATGCCGAGGATGAAGACGACGTTGAGCATCTTCATCGGCTCTTCGAGCGGGTTCATGACTATTGCGCCGCGGAGCCATCCGGGCATGATGGCCTGGTCTATGCCGAACCAACCGCCCGTGATCGCTCCTACGACGGCGGTCGATATGCCGCCCATCATCAGGAGCTTCATGAGCTGGCGCCCGCCGCCGGGCTGCATCTTCGTCATCAGGAAGAAGGACACGGCCGCCAGCGTGAGGCCGTAGCCCCCGTCGCTGACGCACAGGCCGAAGAAGATGATGAAGAAGGGGGCGAGAAGTGGTGTCGGGTCCCGCTCCCAATACGCCGGCCTGCCGTAGAGCGTCGTCACGAATTCGAATGGGTTGACCGCGCCCGAATTGTTGAGGTCGATGGGAACGTCCTCGCCCTTCTCTGGTTCCCGGCTGAGGACCTCGACCTCGGGGGCGATCTTTGCGAGTCGAGAGTGAATGCTCTCCTCGTCTCTTCCCCGTATCCAACCCTCCACGAGGAACGTCTCGCGCGTCGTGCCGAACCGCTCTTCCGCCACCTTCTTCGCGAGCGCCTCTGCGCCCTCGTCGAGAACGAAAAGGACCGTGCGGTGTTCGCGCGCGAGCTCCGCGGCTTCTTCTTTGAGCCTCTCGATCGTCGCGCGAAGGCCGTCGGCCTCCTCGAGCAATGCCGCAGCCGCCGCCTCCGGCATTCCGGAGGCACCCGAGAGGTTCGCCCGGCGGGCGTTGTGTCTCTTGAGGATGGGCGCGACCAGCAACTCATCGCTCTTCAGGAAGAGCACAACGAGGTAGGCCGATGAACCCGACCTGGACACCTCGAGTATGTCGGCCTCCTTCGTCGCCTCCCCGAGTTCGGCAGCAAGGTCGTCCACGTCCGACGATTCCACCGTCAGGAGAGCGACCGTCGCAAGCCGCGTGTCCGTCACTCCCTCGATCGACGCACCGATGCGGTCCCAGTGCGCAAGCTCAGCCGCCAGAGATTCCTTGCGGCCTATCTCAGCCTCTGCGCCACGCATGGCGCCTTCGAGCTTGATGACCCCGTCGTACCAATCATCAAGGTCGAAGCTCTCCATGAGGTCCGAGAGTTCGTCCGCCGAGATCGCGACACGAGGATTGAACATCGCGTCGAGGGACTTCTTCTCTTTGGGGATGTAGGGCTTGAGGAAGTCCTTGAGGTGTTCGAGCTTGCCCAGCCTG
>JBDRTQ010000105.1:0-2849 GCA_043823885.1 Candidatus Eiseniibacteriota bacterium
AGGGGCCTCAAGGAGAACGTGATCATCGGGCGCAGGATCCCGGCGGGGACCGGCCTCGAGGTATACGAGAGGATCGAAGTCATTACGCCGGCGGAGCCCGAGCCCAGGGTGGTAGAGCGCCCGGACGAGGTTTCGGAGAGCGACGTCGGTACGCTTACGTCGGCGGGAAGCTAGGAGCCGGGGTGAGCGCCCTTCGAGCGAGCGAAGGACGCGATAACAAGTCGAGGAGGATGGATTGCCGACAATCAACCAGTTGATCAAGTACGGACGCAAGCCGAAGACCAAGAAGAAGCCCGCGAGGGCTCTCCAGGGTCACCCGCAGAGGCGAGGCATCTGCACGAGGGTCTACACCACGACCCCGAAGAAGCCGAACTCGGCGCTCCGGAAGGTCGCGAGGGTGCGCCTGATGAAGGGTGATTCCGTCACTGCCTACATCCCGGGCGAGGGGCACAACCTGCAGGAGCACTCGGTCGTGCTCATCAGGGGTGGCAGGGTGAAGGACCTTCCGGGTGTGCGCTACCACGTCATCCGCGGGCCGCTGGACGCGTCCGGGGTCGACGGGCGGAGGCAGGCACGGTCGAAGTACGGGACGAAGAGACCGAAGTAGCGGTTCGCTGTGTCGGGTCGAGCCGGCGCGCCCATCCGTGGGCGCCCCATGGCGGATCCGAACCTAGGAGGAAGTGAAAGATGCCGAGAAGGCGTGAGGTTCCGAAGAGGAAGCGCGAGCCAGATCCCAAGTTCGGGAGCCAGCTCGTAACGCGCTTCATCAACAACCTGATGACGGGCGGCAAGAAGAGCACCGCCGAGAAGATCTTCTACAGCGCGATGGACATCGTCGCCGAGAAGACCAAGGAAGATCCGCTCGACGTGTTCGAGAAGGCCGTGAACAACGTCAAGCCGATGCTCGAGGTCAAGTCGAGGCGTGTGGGCGGAAGCACCTACCAGGTGCCGATCGAGGTGAGGCCGGAGCGTCGGACCGCGCTCGCTTTTCGTTGGCTGATTGCGTTCGCGAACCAGCGCTCGGAGCACACGATGGCAGAGAAGCTGGCGGGCGAGTTCGTGGCGGCTTTCAAGAAGGAAGGCGCGGCCATGAAGAAGAGAGACGACACGCACAGAATGGCCGAGGCTAACAAGGCGCTGGCGCACTACAGGTGGTAGTGGCCGGATCGTCATGGGGGGAGTCTTGCAGCAGTCGCTCAGAGTCGGCACACACAGCAGTGTGATCGAAGGGACTGCGACCGCTCCTCCCGCAAGTCCCGCGGCGCGTACGCGCCCCGGGGCAGGGAAGAGTAAGATGGCGCGCGAGTGTCCGCTGGAGCGGGTCAGGAACATAGGCATCATGGCCCACATCGATGCGGGAAAGACCACGCTCACCGAACGTATCCTGTTCTACACGGGCAGGGTGCACCGGATGGGCGAGGTGCACGACGGCGCCGCTGTCATGGACTGGATGGAGCAGGAGCGACAGCGCGGCATCACCATCACGTCCGCCGCGACGACGTGCCACTGGATGGACCACCGGGTCAACCTCATCGATACGCCCGGGCATGTTGACTGCACGAGGGAGGTAGAGCGTTCTCTCAGAGTGCTGGACGGCTCGGTCGCGGTCTTCTGCGGGGTGGGGGGTGTCGAGCCTCAGTCCGAGACCGTGTGGAAGCAGTCCGAGGAATACGGCATCCCGAAGGTTGCGTTCGTCAACAAGATGGACCGCGTCGGGGCCGACTTCGAGAACGCGCTGACGATGATGACAGAGAGGCTCAACGCGAACCCGGTGCCCCTGACCATACCGATCGGGACCGGTGACACCTTCATGGGAGTCATCGATCTCGTCCGCATGAGGTCGCTCAAGTTCGATGAAGCGACCCAGGGCGCGACGTTCACAGAGGGTGACATCCCGGCGGAGCTTCTCGATGAGGCCAGTGTCCGCAGGGACCACCTGGTCGAGAGCGCGAGCGAGGCCGACGACGAGCTTCTCGAGAAGTATCTGGGGGGGCACGAGCTCTCGGAGGACGAGATACATCGGGGCATCAGGTCTGCGACCCTCAAGGGGAGCATGGTGCCCGTGGTGGCGGGGTCGGCGCTGAAGAACATCGGAGTGCAGCAGGTCCTGGACGCGGTCGTCCGGTATCTGCCGTCTCCCGTGGACGTGCCTGCGGTCGTGGGCACGAACCCGTACACCGGCAAAGAGGAGACGCGCGAGGCCGGCGACGACCAGCCGCTGGCGGCACTGGCGTTCAAGATCGCGAGCGACTCGTACGTGGGCAGGCTGACGTACCTCAGGATCTACTCCGGAACGCTCAAGAAGGGCACGCAGGTTCTCAATGCGCGGACCGACAAGAAGGAGCGTATCGGGCGCATCCTCCTCATGCACGCGAACAAGCAGGAGGATCTCGACGCCGCAAGCGCCGGCGAGATAGTGGCCGTGGTCGGACCAAGGACCACGGGGACGGGCGACACGTTGTGCGACCCGAAGAAGCCCATCGTCCTCGAATCGATGGACTTCCCCGAGCCCGTAGTGTCGGTGGCGATCGAACCGAAGACCAAGGCGGACGAGGACAAGCTGAGCCAGTCACTCCAGAGGCTGGCCGAAGAAGACCCGACGTTCGTGATAAGGACCGACGAGGAAACCGGCCAGTTGATCATCTCGGGTATGGGTGAGCTGCACCTGGAAGTTCTCACGACCCGGCTGGTGCGGGAGTTCGGAGTGCGCGCCAACGTAGGCAAGCCGATGGTCGCTTACCGCGAGACGATAACGAAGGCCGCGACGGCCTCGGGACAGTTCATCAGACAGAGCGGCGGCAAGGGGCAGTACGGCGACGTGCGGCTCCGTCTCGAGCCTCACGCCGAGG
>JBDRTQ010000106.1:0-13036 GCA_043823885.1 Candidatus Eiseniibacteriota bacterium
GCGCGTCCATCGGATCGCAGTAGATCTCGAAGCCGTCCTCTCCCGTGTACCCGGTTCTGGACAGCGTTGTTTCGCGGCCGGCCACCTCCGCGTTCATCCAGTGGTAGTAGCGCAACGCGCCGAGGTCGTTCCCTGTCAGCCGTGCCAGGATCCCCTCGGACGCCGGACCCTGCAGCGCTATGAGCCCTGTCTCGTCTGACACGTCGGACACGGTGGCATCGCCCGTGAGGTTCCGGCGGATCCACTCGAGGTCCTTCTCGCGGTTCGCGGCGTTGACCACGAGCATGTATCGCCCCGGCATCGCGTAGATGAGAAGGTCGTCGACGAACCCGCCGTTCTCGTAGCACATGGCGGAGTACTGGACACGCCCCTCGGCGACGGCGGAGAGGTTGTTCGTGGTCAGCCTGTCCAGCGCGGGCAGAGCGTCCGCTCCCGACACCACGAACTCCCCCATGTGGGACACGTCGAAGAGCCCGGCGGTGGTTCGCACCCGCCGGTGCTCGGGCACTATACCCGAGTAGAGCATCGGCATCGCCCACCCCGCGAACTCCACCATCCTTGCCCCGCGGGCCACGTGCTCGTCGTAGAGGGCTGTCTTCCTGACGGTGACCACCTCCTGTGTCAGCATAGGCTCTCGCACTCCCGTTCGTAGTCAGCGGACCGCCCCGGCGCTGCCGGGCGCAACCCGCCGCTGGGACGCCGCACGGTCGTCCGGATACGACCTGCTATGTTATGCGAGCGTGAGCAGCATGGTCAAGCCGTTTCGTAGCTGCGAGTCGCCGCACAGAACCTCCGAGCGGCAATCAGTGCGGGGTCTCATGGACAGGCGGGAGTCGCAGGTCAGCTCTTCAGCACTCGGGCGAGCACCTCGCCGGTGTAGGAGCCGCTCTTCGCGGCGACCTCCTCCGGCGTTCCCGCCACGATGACCCGCCCCCCCTCGTCGCCCCCCTTCGGGCCAAGATCGATGATGTGGTCGGATGTCTTGACGACGTCCATGTTGTGCTCGATCACGAGGACCGTGTTGCCCTTGTCGACGAGCCTCCCCAGCACTTCGAGCAGCATCTTGACGTCGTGGAAGTGCAGCCCGGTCGTGGGCTCATCGAGGATGTACAGCGTCCGCCCCGTGCTCCTCCTCGACAGCTCCGAGGCGAGCTTGATCCTCTGCGCCTCGCCGCCCGAAAGCGTGGTCGCAGGCTGGCCGAGGCCGACGTATCCGAGGCCGACGTCGTGAAGAGTCTTGAGCTTCCGTTTGATCATCGGGATGCTCGAGAAGAAGTCGAGCGCCTCGTCCACTGTCATCTCGAGGATGTCCGCGATGTTCTTCCCCTTGTATGTGATGTCGAGCGTCTCGCGATTGAACCGCTGGCCGGCGCACGCCTCGCACGTCACGAAAACGTCGGGCAGGACGTGCATCTCGATCTTCACCTGCCCCCCGCCCTGGCACGCCTCGCATCGCCCTCCCCGGACGTTGAAGCTGAACCTGCCCGGCCTGTAGCCCCGCGCGCGCGCCTCGGGCACCTTTGAGAGGAGCTGGCGGATGTGCACGAACGTCCCCGTATACGTGACCGGATTCGATCTCGGCGTGCGTCCGATCGGGGACTGGCTGATGTTGACCACCTTGTCGATGTGCTCCAGACCCTCGATGCGATCGAACTTGCCGGGGATCTTCCGCGCGCGATGGAACCACTCGGCGAGGGCCCGGTGAATGATGTCGGACACGAGGGTGCTCTTCCCCGAACCGGACACGCCCGTCACGCACGTCAGCGTAGACAGCGGCACCTCGACATCGATGTTGGCGAGGTTGTTCTCGCGCGCGCCGACGACCCGGAGAAACGGACCCTTGTTCGGCCTGCGCTTCGCCGGCAACTCGATGCTCTCCTTGCCCGACAGGTAGCGTCCCGTGATCGACCCGGCGTAGTCCGGGAGATCGTCCGGGTGGCAGCTCGCGACCAGATGGCCGCCGTTCCTCCCCGCCCCGGGTCCGAGGTCGACGACCCAGTCGGCGCTCCGAATGGTCTCCTCGTCGTGTTCCACGACTATGACGGTATTGCCGATGTCACGGAGTGCGATCAGAGTCTTCAAGAGCTTCGCGTTGTCGTGCTGGTGCAGTCCGATGGAGGGCTCGTCGAGGATGTAGAGGACGCCGACGAGCCTCGTGCCTATCTGTGTCGCCAGGCGGATGCGCTGGGCCTCGCCGCCCGAGAGGGTCCCGGAAGACCTGTCGAGCGTCAGGTAGTCGAGACCGACGTTCGCCAGGAAGCCGAGCCGCTCGCGGATCTCCTTCAGGATCTCCTCGGCGATCTCCTTGTCGGTGCCGGTGAGCGAGAGACCGTCGAAGAAGCCGACGCACTGCTTGACGGACATCGCCGTGACCTCGTTGATGGGCAGCTCGCCAACAGAGACGGCCAGGGCCTCGGGTCTGAGCCTCGCGCCCGCGCAGACAGGGCAGAGGTCGACAGCCATGAAGCCCTCGATCCAGCGCCGCACGTTCTCCGACTTGGTCTCCCTGTAGCGCCGCTCCAGGTTCGGTATCGCCCCCTCGAAGCCGCCGACGTACTCCCAGCGCCCTTTCTCGAACTCGATCTTGTACTCTATCTTCTCGTCGCCGGACCCCCTGAGAAGCACTTCCTGGATGTGCTCCGGCAGGTCCTTGAACGGCGTCATCAGGCCGAAACCGTAGTACTCCGACAGCGCGTCAAGCTTGTGCCTCGCCCAGCCGGTCGCCAGGTCGGGCCAGCACGACACGGCCCCGTCCCTCAGAGAAATGGCGGGGTTGGGGACGATGAGTTCGCGCTCGACCCTCATCTGCGTTCCGAGGCCCCCGCACGTCTGGCACGCCCCGTACGGGCTGTTGAAGGAGAACATGCGCGGCTCGATCTCTCCGGGACCGATGCCGCAGTGAGCGCAGCTCGCGGTCGCCGACAGGAGCATCTGCTCCTTGCCCGCCTCAATGACGACCAACCCGTCGGTCAGCTCGAGCGCGGTCTCAAGTGAATCAACAAGACGCTGTCTGACTCCGTTCTTGAGGACCAACCTGTCGACGATCACGTCGATGTCGTGCTTCTTGTTCTTGGCGAGCTTCCCGACCTCGTGCACTTCCATGGTCTCGCCGTCGACACGGACACGGACGAAGCCACCGCGCTCCACCCTCGCCAGGACGTCACGGTGCTGTCCCTTCTTCCCCCTCACCATGGGCGCCTCGACGTGGACGCGCTTCCCGGGGTCCAGCGCCAGCACGCGATCGGCCATCTGGTCGACCGTGAGCCGCGAGATCTCACGCCCGCACTGGTGGCAGTGCGCGCGGCCCACTCTCGCGTAGAGAAGTCGGAGGTAGTCGTAGATCTCCGTGGCGGTCCCAACGGTGGAACGGGGATTGCGGGTCGCAGTGCGCTGCTCTATCGAGATGGCGGGCGACAGCCCTTCGATGAGCTCGACTCGCGGCTTCTGCATCTGTGAGAGGAACTGGCGCGCGTAGGCGGACAGAGACTCGACGTACCGCCTCTGGCCCTCGGCGTATATGGTGTCGAACGCGAGCGACGACTTGCCGGATCCGGATAAGCCGGTTATGACGGTGAGCGATCCACGGGGGATCGAGAGGTCGAAACCCTTGAGGTTGTGCTCCCGCGCCCCACGTATCACGAGCTGCCCGGGCTCGCAGCAGTCACCCGGCACGGGCTTTCCGGGCGACCTTCTTCTTGACTGGCCGGTTTTAGGCATGCTAGAAAGCTTACTATCATTGCGGTCGACCAACAAGAAACAAAGCCGAGCAAGGAGAAGAGATGACAATCAGAAGAGCAGCCCTCGCGTCCGTGCTGGTCGCCTCGGTGGCGCTCCTTACCATCGTCATCGGTTGGGAACCCGGGTCCCGCGCGCCCGAAGGGCCTTCCACCGGACTCAAGGTCGTCGTGGTCGGGGTGGACGGGATGGACTGGTTCCTCATGCGCAAGCTGCTGGAGGAGGGGGCGCTCCCGTCGATCACGTCTATCCTGAGACGCGGCGTCACGGGTGAGATAGCCGCCGACCTCCCGGCCATCCCCGAGAACGGCTGGACCACGCTTGCCCGCGGGCGCGGCCTCACGGAGAACGAACGCGCGCGCCTGGCCGGCGCGGACGGCCGGCTGTTCGGCCTGGCACCGGAGCTCGCGGAGCTTGTTGTCCGGTCGGGAGGCTCGGCGCTGTCGGTCGGCTGGCCGGCGTCGTGGCCCGTCGGCGATGCTCAGGCGCTCGTCGTCGCTCCCTTCCGCCCGGATGCGCCGGTCCACGAGACCGGGCTGCCGGCCGCCATTCTGAGAGGCGACGCCCGGTCCTGCTCGGACGGTCTGGTCGACAGAGTTTCCGGCATCGTGGCGGGCAGCGAGAGCGCCGCAGAGAGTGAGTTCAGACGGCTCATCTTCGACGGCGGCGCGGACGAGAGCGGGTGGAGCGAGCATCTGCTGGCGGCCAGATGGGCCTTCCTGTCCGACCTGGCCACGGCCGACGTCGCGGCGGGTCTGATGGCGGGCGAGGAGCCGGACCTGGCCATGGTGTGCTTCGGGGGGATCGACGCCATCGGGCACAGGTTCCTCGCCCCTGCGATGCCGTCGTTCTTTGCGGAGACGCCGCCGGAGTACGAGCGCTACGAGAGCCTACTCACGAACTACTACGTCTTCATCGACAGCTGCATCGAGAGACTGAGAAGGCTGACGGACGAGGACACCGTGTTCATTATCTGCTCGACATACGGAACGCACCCGTCCCTCGATGTCCCGACTATCTCGGGGGCCCACACGAGCGCCCCCCCGGGCGTCCTGATCCTCAGGGGCCCCAGCATCGCACAGCGCCCGCGCGCTATCTCGCTCGCCGGCGAGGACCTTACGCCGACGGTCCTGGCACTCCTGGGACTCGCGATACCCACGGACATCGACGGACGCGTGTTGCAGGAGGTGCTGCCGGCAGGGCTTCTGGGAAGCCACCCGCTTGAGTACTCGGGGTCGATCCTGCCTGAAGGTGCGGACCCGACCCCGTCGGACCTCATGGCGGCGGATGCGGCGGTGGCGGAGAGGATGAGGAGACTCCGGGACGGAATGGCCCGGTAGCGTTCGCTCACCCGGTGGCGCTCGCTCAAAGAAGAAACCCCGCCGGCCGGAACGCCGTCGGGGCGACATCTGAGGTACTTCAAGCACTCGCGGCCGTCAGGAGAACTCGGCCGCGAGTCTCTTTGTCAGCGCGGGCACTACCTCGAACACGTCACCGACGATGCCGAAGGTCGCCACCTTGAAGATCGGCGCGTTGGCGTCCTTGTTGATCGCGACGATGATCTTGGACGACTGCATGCCCGCCAGGTGCTGGACCGCGCCCGAGATCCCGCACGCGAAGTACAGCTTGGGCTGGACGGTCTTGCCCGTCTGACCCACCTGATGCGAATACGGGATCCATCCCGCATCGATGGCGGCTCGCGAGGCGCCGACCGCACCACCGAGGACACGAGCCAGATCGTTGAGCATCTCGAAGTTCTCGGGGCCGCCCAGACCGCGGCCGCCGGAGACGATGATGTCGGCCTCGGCGATGTTGACCGTGGACGTCAGGTCCTTCACGAACTCGACGAACTCGGTGCCGGTCCTGAAGAGTTCGGCCGGCAGATCCTCTAACACGATCTCGCCCTTCCGGCCCGGATCGGGATCGAGCGCCGTCATCACCTTGTGCCTGACCGTCGCCATCTGCGGCCTGTGGTTGGGGCATACGATCGTGGCCATGATGTTGCCGCCGAAGGCAGGGCGAGTCTGAAGCAGCAGGCCACCCTCGTCGTCGATAGCGAGGGCCGTGCAGTCCGCGGTCAGCCCGGTTCGCGCCTGAATGGCGACTCTGGGGATCAACGACCTGCCGATGGACGTGGCACCCGTGAGGACTATCTCGGGCTTGTACTTCTCGATGAGCGCCGCCACCACGTTCGCATACGGCTCGTCGCGGTAGTGCAGAAGTTCGGGGTCGTCCACCACGTAAACGGTATCGGCGCCGTGGGCGATGAGGTCCCTGCCCGCGTCGCCGAGGTTCGAACCGAGGAGGACCGCGGCCAGAGGCGCTCCTCGAGTGTCCGCAAGCTCGCGCCCCCTCCCGAGAAGTTCGAAGGACACGCCGTGGATCTCCCCCCCCCTCTGCTCCGCGACCACCCACACACCCTTGAAGTCGTCCAGGCGAGCGGTCTCGCGGTGGGATTCACGCAGGAGGATCGCGTCGAACTTGCACGGCTCCACGCAAGCGCCGCAGAGCGTGCAGTTGTCCTTTATGACGGCGACGCCGTCGACCATTTCGATCGCGTCGTAGAGGCAGGCCTTGACGCACAGCCCGCATCCCACACAGCGTTCCTCTAGTACCTCTATGCTGCTCACGTGTTGCTTCTCCTGCTGGTGCCGCGGCCGGGGACGGTTCCACGACGGCTGCCGCCCTCGTGGGCCCGGATGCGCCCGGACTAACCCTCGCCCTTGAGGATCGGCACGAGTTCTTTGACGAGCGACTCTACCGTCTCCGCCACCTCGCCCTCGAAAACGACGCCGCCCTCTCTGGCCTCGGGAGCGAACACCCTGAGGACACGCGTCGGCGAGCCGTCCAGTCCGAGTTCTTTCTGGTCGACATCGAGATCGCCCGAGCCCCACACCGTGATCTCGGCTTTCTTCGCCCTCATCTTGCCCTTGAGCGACGGCAGGCGCGGCTCGTTGATCTCTTTGACCACAGTGACCACCGCCGGCAACGGGACCCTGACTACGTCGTAGCCGTCCTCGAGCATGCGCTCGACGGTGGCCGAGGACTTGCCATCGATGGTGAGCTTGCGGGCGTAGGTCACCTGGGGAATCCCGAGGAACTGGGCGACACCCGGACCGACCTGGGCGGTGTCGCCGTCGATCGCCTGTTTGCCACAGAGGATGAGGTCGTAGTTGCCGAGCTTCCTCAGCCCTGCCGCCAGCGTGTATGACGTCGACCACGTGTCCGAGCCTGCGAACGCCCTGTCGGACAGGAGCACCGCATCATCGGCGCCCAGCGCAATGGCCTCCTTGAGCGCGGCTTCTACCTGCGGCGGCCCCATCGACATCACAGTGACCGTCCCTTCCCCCGCGTTCTCACGGACCCTCAGCGCCTCCTCGACGGCGTAGACGTCGAACGGATTGATGATGCTCGGCACGCCCTCACGGATCAGCGTGTTGGTCTCGCGGTCTATCCGCACGTCCGTCGTATCGGGCACCTGCTTTATGAGCACGACTACGTTCACCGGTCTGACCTCACGCGTGGAACGGACCCGCCTGCCGGCGCGAACCTCACGCCCGGAGGCTACTCGCTCCTCTCCTTCGCCGCGCTCTCCTTGAGGACGGCGGAGGCAATGATCGAGCGTTGGATCTGGTTCGTACCCTCGTATATCTGGGTTATCTTCGCGTCCCTCATCATCTTCTCGACGGGATACTCCTTCATGTACCCGTAGCCGCCGAGGATCTGCACGGCGTCCGTCGTCACCTGCATCGCGACGTCCGACGCGAATACCTTGGCCATCGCCGAGAGCTTCGCGATGTCCTTCGCCCCGGAATCGACGACGCGCGCGGAGTGGTAGACCAGCGCCCGGGCGGCCTCGATCTGGGTCGCCATGTCGGCCAACATGAACTGGATGCCCTGGAACGAGCCGATGGGCTGGCCAAACTGCTCTCTCTGCCGTGCGTACTTGGCGGCCTCGTCGAACGCGCCCTGCGCGATACCCACGGCCTGGGCGGCCACGCCGGGCCTGGACTTGTCGAACGTCCTCATCGCCACGACGAAACCGGTGCCCTCGCGCCCCAGGAGGTTCTTCTTCGGGACGCGGCAGTCCTGGAAGACGAGCTCGCGTGTCGCCGAGCCGCGGATGCCCATCTTGTCTTCCTTCTTCCCGAACGTGAACCCGGGCGTGTCCTTCTCGACGATCAGGCAGGACATGCCGCGGATCCCCGTGCCCTTGCTCGTGCGCGCGACGACCGTGTAGACTTCGGCCTCGCCGCCGTTGGTGATCCACTGCTTCGTGCCATTCAGCACGTACTCGTCACCGTCAGCCTCCGCCCGCGTCTCGATGGCGCCCGCGTCGCTCCCGGCATTCGCCTCGGTCAGTCCGAACGCGGCGAGCCTCTCCCCCGCCGCTATCGCGGGCAGATACTCCTTCTTCTGTTCGTCGGACCCGAACAGCAGTATCGGGTACGCACCCAGCGCGGAGGCGGCGAAAGCGAGCGCGATGCCGCCGCAGACCCTCGAGAGTTCCTCGGTGGCTATGCACATCTCCATCACACCACCGCCAAAGCCGCCGTACTCCTCGGGAATGTAGACGCCGTAGATATCGGACGCAGCCATCACCTTGACGACGTCCCAGGGGAACTCTCCGTTCTCGTCGTACTTCGCCCGTACCGGGAGGATCTTCTCCCGCGCGATCTGAGCGCAGAGTTCCTTCAGCATCTCCTGTTCTTCTGTGAGGAAGTAGCTCATGACGACTGCTCCTTCTTCCCGCGCCGGCGCGGTCGCCGACGCCCTCTCGAGGATCCGGTCCTGCCGGTCCGGGTGTCTTCTCTTCCCTTGATGACTCCGAGCTTCGCGAGCGCGTTACGCGCCGCCACCTGCTCGGCTTCCTTCTTGTTCTTCCCTTCTCCGCGCCCGAGCGCTCTCCCGCCCAGTCTCACCTCCACGTAGAACGTCCGCTCGTGTTCCGGACCTTTCGCGGAGACCACACGGTAGCGCGGTCGCGAGCCCAGTTTGCGCTGGGCGTGTTCCTGCATGATGCTCTTGTAGTTCTTGTACTCGTCTATCGCGAGGATCTTGTCCATACCGTCCAGAAGGTGCAGCTCGATGAACTTCCTCGCGGTGGGGAGACCGCCGTCCAGATACACGGCGCCGATCACCGCCTCGAACGCATCCGACAGGATCGACGCCCGGCCCGCTCCGCCCGACGAACGCTCGTTGTCGGAAAGGCGGATGTAGGTCCCGAGCGAAAGCTCCTCGGCCCTTCTCGCCAGGACCGTCTCACTGACGATGAGCGATTTTATCTTCGTGAGCCTGCCCTCCTGGCGCTCCGTGAACCTCGCGTAGAGGTGTTCGTTGACCAGGAGTCCGAGGACGGCGTCGCCCAGAAACTCCATCCGCTCGTTGGACTCTCCGCGCTGCATGTCGACATCGTGCACGTAGGAGCGGTGCATCAACGCCTGATTGAGGAGATTCAGGTCGCCGAAGTTGACGCCCAGGACGCGGCAGAGATTCACGAGAGCCTCATGGCGCTCCTTCGTGATCCCGGCCGGACGACCTTTGAAGATCGCGATACGGTTGAGTAGTCTATTGACTATGGCCATGGGTGCGGCCCGCCGCTAGCCCTCGAATCTCCGGACGGCTAGCACAGCGTTGTGCCCACCGAACCCGAAGGAATTCGACAGCGCGGCGGTCACCTTCGCCTCCCTGGCCTGGTTGGGGACGTAGTCGAGGTCACACTCCGGATCGGGCGTGTCGTAGTTGATCGTCGGAGGAATGACCGAGGACTCGAGGGCGAGAGCCGTGAAGATCAGTTCGACGCCACCGGCCGCGCCGAGCAGGTGTCCCGTCATCGACTTGGTCGAGGACATGGCCAGCTGTCGCGCGTGCCCGCCGAACACTGTCTTCACCGCTGCGGTCTCGTACTTGTCGTTCAGGAGCGTGGACGTTCCGTGCGCGTTGACGTAGCCGACGTCGCCAGGGTTGAGTCCCGCGTCACGCAGGGCCTCCTTCATCGCCCTCGCGGCGCCCTCTCCGCCGGGAGCCGGTGCCGTGATGTGAAACGCATCCGAGGTCGCACCGAAGCCCACCATCTCGGCCACGATGTGCGCCCCGCGGGCCTTGGCGTGCTCGAGTTCCTCCAGCACGACGATGCCCGCGCCCTCGCCAAGGACGAAGCCGTCCCGTCCGGCGTCGAACGGTCGCGACGCAAGAGTCGGCTCTTCGTTTCTCGCCGAGATGGCCTTCATGTTGGCGAACCCGCCCACGGCCATCTGACAGATCGCGGCTTCCGTTCCGCCGCTGACCATGATGTCGGCGTCTCCCCTGCGCACTGTCTGAAACGCGACACCGACCGCGTGTGCTCCGGACGCACACGCAGAGACGGGGGCGAAGTTGGGCCCCTTGAGTCCCAATTCGATCGACACCGCGCCCGATGGCATGTCAGCTATCATCATCGGGATGAAGAACGGGCTGATCCTGCGGGGCCCCTTCTCCATGAGAACGGTGTGCTGCGTCTCGAACGTCTGAATGCCGCCTACCCCCGAACCGATGAGCACGCCCGCGCGGTCCGCGTCGTACCCGTCGTCCTCGAACCCTGCGTCCTTCCAGGCCATCAGTGAAGCAGCCATGCCGTAGTGTGTGCACGGGTCCATCTTGCGGGCTTCGCGTTTGTCGATGAACGTCTCGACATCGAACCCGGGAAGCTCGCACGCTATCCGCACCGGAAAGGCCGATGCGTCGAAGCGTGTTATCTCTCCCGCGCCGCTCTTCCCGGCAAGGACCGACTCCCAGCTCTCCTGGACCGTCAGACCCAGAGGAGTCACCGCGCCCATGCCCGTTATCACCACTCTTCTCGACATGCTGCTCCTTCCAGTCCTCGCCGCGGCGCGATCGACTTCGCCCCACGACACCCCCGTCTGCCCGCCCGCGAGCCACGGCCTGCGGCCCGCGTACGGTCGGAAGGACCTGCCGCGGCTCTGTCTCTCACCGCGGAGCCGCGGCCACCCCCTCCGAGAACGGGTCCATCTAGGCCGCCGCCACCTTCTTCTCGAGGTAGCTCACGATGTCGGCAACGGTCCTGAGCCCCTCCGCCTCGTCCGTGTCGTCGGCCGAGATGCCGAACTCGTCCTCGAGAGAGAACAGGATGTCGGCCTGCTCGAGCGAGTCGGCTCCGAGGTCCTCGACGATCGCCGCTTCCATCGTCACCTGACCGGCGTCTATCTGCAGCTTCTCCGATATGACCTGTCGCACCTTCTCTGCAATGTCCGCCATGCTTCTCATACCCCCTGACATACGGGACCCCGCAGGGTCCGCCCTTGTTCAGTGATTCTCTCCTCTACGCCATCCCGCCATCGACATTGATCGTCTGGCAAGTGATATAGTCTGCTTCATCGGATGCGAGGAATGCAACCAGATTCGCGACATCCGAGGGACTTCCGAAACGTCTGAGGAGTATCTTCGACGCGAAGTCCTCCTTCGCCTTCTCGGGAATTGAATCGGTCATCGGAGTCTCGATGAAACCCGGTGCGACAGCGTTGGCGGTGATGCCGCGTCCCCCGAATTCTTTGGCGACCGTCTTCGTGAGCGCGATGAGCCCCGCCTTCGAGGCCGCGTAGTTCGCCTGACCCGCATTACCCACCTGACCGACGACGGAAGCGATGCTGATGATCCTCCCGCTTCTCTGCGCCATCATCGGACGGACGGCAGCGCGGATGCAGTTGAAAGCGCCCTTGAGATTGACCTTCATGACCAGATCCCAATCGTCCGGGGACATCCGCAGCAGCAGGTTGTCTCGCGTCAGACCGGCGTTGTTGACCAGGATGTCAAGACCTCCCAGGTCTTCGACGATCGTCTTGAACACGGCCATCACCGTGTCGGAGTCCGTGATGTCCAACTCGTACCCGATGGCGGTGGCGCCCGTCGCCGCTATCTCCGCCGCCGTCGACGCGGCGGTCTCGCCGTCGATGTCCACGATGGCCACGTCGGCCCCGAGCGACGCGAGCTTGCTAGCTATCGCCTTGCCGATGCCGCGACCCGCGCCCGTGACCACGGCGTGCTTGTTATCGAGCCTCATCGTCAACGCCTCCGAACCGCCGGCCCAGTGTCCCCGCTCAGCCGGTCGCTATCGCGGCCGGCAGCTTCTCGATGTCGCTCATCGTGCCCGCGCTCATCGACTTCAACTCGGGGTCGATCTTGCGCAGAAGCCCCCGCAGGACGTTCCCGGGCCCCACCTCGAGGCAGAGCGACGCCTTCCGGTTGACGAGCGCCTTCATGCACTGCACCCAGCGGACCGGACTCACTACCTGCTCGACCAACCGGGACCTGATGTCCTCCGGATCGTCCAGCGCTCCTCCCGTGACGTTGGCCACGAAGATGCACCGGGGCCGCTCTATCGGAACACCCCTGAGCACGCCCTCCATACCCTCGCTCGCCGACTTGAGGAGCCGGGAGTGAAACGCGCCGCTGACGTTGAGCTCGACGACCCGTCTGGCGTTGCTGGTCGCCGCGATGTCCATGGCGGCCCGGACGGCTTCCACCTCGCCGGAGATGACGATCTGCGTCGGCGTGTTGAGATTGGCGATCTGCACGACGCCCTTGGCGCCGGCCTCCTTGAGGATCTGCTCGACGGCCTCCTCATCAAGGCCGACGATGGCCGCCATCGTCCCGGGCGTCTCGAGCCCCGCCTCGTACATCAGTCTGCCGCGTTCGCGCACCGTGCGGACGGCGTCCTCGAGAGTCAGGCTTCGCGCCGCCAGGAGAGCGCCGTACTCTCCCAGGCTGTGCCCGGCGACCGCGTAGGGGACGATGTTGCGCTCTTCCAGCAGCGCCAGCGCCGCGGCGCTGGCCGTCAGCAGAGCGGGCTGCGTGTTTATGGTCTTGGTCAGCTCTTCGTCGGGTCCCTCGAACGAGATCGTTGCGATGTCGACCGAGATGGCCTCGGATGCCCGCTCGTAGATCTCGCGGACAGTCTGGGAGTTCTCGTAGAGGTCACGGGCCATGCCCACGGACTGTGATCCCTGTCCGGGGAAGATGAAGGCTATTCGATCCATGTCGTCCTTTGTTGCCGCAAGTTACTCGCGCCCGGACGGCGCTCAGGTCTACCAGCGTAGCAGCGCCGAACCCCAACTGAACCCCGACCCGAAGGCAACCATACCGATGAGCATGCCTTCCTTGAGAAGCCCTTGCTCGTAGGCCTCGGCCAGGGCGATGGGAACGGACGCCGCGGAAGTGTTCCCGTACTTGTGGATGTTGACGAAGACCTTCTCCATCGGCATGCCGGCCTTCTCCGCGACGCTCTGTATGATGCGGATGTTGGCCT
>JBDRTQ010000107.1:0-2634 GCA_043823885.1 Candidatus Eiseniibacteriota bacterium
GACACCACTGTGATCGTGCTGGTCCCGGAGTCCGGCGACAGCATCCAGGCGATGAAGGCGGGACTGATGGAGATCGGCGAGATCTTCATCGTCAACAAGGCCGACCGCGACGGCGCCGACATGACGGAGGCCGAGATCAGCTCGATGCTGACCCTCAAAGACGACGCGAACGGCTGGCATCCTCCGGTTCTCAAGACCGTGGCGTCTACCGGTGAGGGAATAGCGGAGGTTGCCGGGACGATAGAGAAGCACAGGCAGTTCCTGCTCGACGGCGGGCTGCTTCAGGAGCGAAGGCGCGACCACTTCAAGTCGCAGGTTCGGGGCATCATCGTCAGCAGGCTCGAGCGGAAGCTCTACGAGCGGCTGGGTGGCGAGTCCGGACTCGACGCGATGATAGAAGATGTGACCGGGGGGTACAGGTCCCCCTATCAGGTTGCCACGGAAGTTATCGACGGAATGGACGGAGGAACGTCCTAGGGAATCCGAAGAGCAGGTTTCAGGAGGGAGCTGACTGAATGGACTTCGCACTCACCCAGGACCAGAAGATGGTCCGAGACATGGTGCGCGAATTCGCCACGAAGGAACTGGAGCCGATCGCGGCCGAGATCGACGAGAGCCGCGAGTTTCCGACGACCACACTCAAGAAGATGGCCGGGCTCGGACTGATGGGCGTCGTCATCCCTGAGAAGTACGGCGGAGCGGGCCTGGACTTCACGACTCTTGCCATCATCTGCGAGGAGATCTCCCGCGTCTGCGCGTCGCACGGTGTCATCACCGCGGTCAACAACTCACTGTGCGCCTATCCCATCTATAACTTCGGGAACGAGGAGCAGCGCAAGAAGTACCTGCCCGATCTCTGCTCGGGCAAGAAGTTCGGCGCCTTCGGCATCACCGAGCCGAACGCCGGGTCCGACCCGGCCTCGATGGAGACGACCGCCGTCGACAAGGGCGACCACTACGTGCTCAACGGGACGAAGGCGTGGATCACGAACGGGACCGACGCAGGGACGTTTGTCGTGTTCGCATATACCGATCCTGAGCAGCGCCACAAGGGGGTGAGCGCATTCATAGTCGAGAAGGACTTCGAGGGCTTCAGCGTCGGTAAGCACGAGAACCTCATGGGCATCCGCGCGACCGGCAACTGTGAGCTCATCATGGACGAGTGCATCGTCCCGAAGGAGAACCTCCTCGGTGAGCTGGGCGGCGGTTTCAAGATCGTCATGCACACGCTCGACGTGTCCCGTATCGACATCGGCGCTCAGGGCGTCGGTATCTCGCAGGGCGCACTCGACGCCTCGGTCAAGTACGCCAAGGAACGCGTCCAGTTCGGGAAGCCGATCGCCGAATTCGAGATGATCCAGGATATGATCGCCCAGATGTCGGCGCAGACCGACGCCGCGAGGCTGCTGGTATACCGCGCGGGCTCGATGAAGGACGCGGGCGCCACGCGATTCACGCGCGAGGCGGCGATAGCGAAGTACTTCGCTGCCGAGACGGTGGTCGCCGTGACCAGAATGGCGGTCCAGATCCACGGCGGCAACGGTTACTCGAAGGAGTACCCGGTCGAGCGGATGTATCGCGACGCGAAGATCGTCGAGATCTACGAGGGCACAAGCCAGATTCAGAAGGTAGTCATTGCCCGCGACGTTCTGAGGTAATCGGAGGACCGCTCCCGCCGCCGGCGCGGGCTTTCGTGCGCCGGCCGGCGGAACACGACAGGAAAAGGCACTCGCATGCGAGTCTCGCTTCAAGAGAAGTACGAGCTCCTGGGATGCATCCAGTGTGGACGCTGCACGGCAGGCTGCCCCGTATCGGCTCGCACGTATCTCAACGTGCGGAAGGTCGTGTACGACGGGATGACCGGCACGGGTCCGAAGGACGCCAAGGGACGTCCCGAGGCCTGGAACTGCACGACGTGCTCGAACTGCACCGACCGATGCCCTAAGGGCGTCAAGCCGATGGAACTCCTGATCGGTCTCCGGTCTGCGGCCATCGAGAAGGGCAAGATAGAGCCCACGATCCGCGACGCCCTGGAGAGCACGTTCAAGCACGGCAACCCGTGGGGACGCATTCGTGACAAGAGAACCGAGTGGGCCGCCGGGCTTTCCGTGCCGGTCGCCGCAGACGGCGAGGCGATCCCGCTTCTCTTCTACGTCGGCTGCACGCCCGCATACGATCCGAGAGCGCAATCGATAGCGCAGGCGCTGGTAGTGCTCTTCGCCGCCGCCGGGCTCGAGTACTCGACGCTCGGGACCAATGAATCGTGCTGCGGCAACGAGATCAAGCGGATGGGCGAGGAGGGGCTCTTCGAGATGCTGGTCGACGGGAACCGTGAGGCGTTAGACGGTCACGAGATCGGCGCCATCGTCACCGGGTCCCCACACTGCATGAACACATTCAAGAACGAGTACGGCGAGCTGACCGTGGACGTGCTTCACTACTCGCAGCTGCTCGCCACGCTCCTGAAGGACGGGAAGCTCACGTTCACAGGAAGCGTCGAAAAGAAGGTGACGTTCCACGACGCCTGCTTCCTGGGGAAGCACAACGGCATCTACGACGAGCCGCGCGAGGTGCTCGAGAGTATCCCCGGCGTGGAGTTCGTAGAGAGGGACCGCTCACGCGAGCGGGCGCTCT
>JBDRTQ010000108.1:0-3745 GCA_043823885.1 Candidatus Eiseniibacteriota bacterium
AAGGCGACAACGTCTACGAGGACGAGAACCTCCAGAAGGTGATGGTGCTCGGGCGGGAGTTTGGTCGCCCGTTCCTGAACGTGTACGACACTGGGCTCGACAAAGGGCTGCGCGGTCACGTCGTCTACGACGACGAGGGCGTGCCGACGGAGAAGACCTACCTCATCACGGACGGCAAGCTCTCCGGCAGGCTCCACTCACGCGAGACCGCAGGCAAGATGGGGGAGCGCCCCACTGGCAGCGCCCGGAGCATCGACTACTGCTACGCCCCCGTGTGCCGCATGCGCAACACGTGCATAGAGGCCGGCGACTCGAGCTTCGATGACATGATCGCCGGTACGAAGCTCGGCGTCTACGCGATCATGGCCTCCGGCGGGCAGACCAACGGCGAGATGTTCACGTTCACGGCGGCCGACGCGCACATGATACGCGACGGCAAGCTGGCGGAGAGGGTCCGCGACGTGACGCTGACCGGCAACGTGTTCAAGACGCTCAAGGACATCGACATGCTGGGCGACGACCTTGGGATTCATGACGGTCCGGGCGGCTGTGGTAAGGCCGGGCAGTTTCCGCTGCCCGTCAGCGACGGTGCGCCCCACGTCAGGATCCAGAACGTCGTGATCGGAGGTGAGTAACATGAGGAAGATCATCGAGAAGGCTCTGGCAAAGGGCGCAGAGCGGTGTGAGGTCTTCCACCTGAACTCGCTCAATACCGACGTGGAATACGAGGCCTCCAAGCTTAAGAACCTTGCCAACACGGAAGAGACGGGATACGCGCTGCGGCTGGTGAAGGGCGGCCGCATGGGCTACGCGACGACAACGAAGGCCGACGGTCTGGACCGTCTGGTCGACGACGCTATCGCGACGTCGACCTGTGGCGATACTGCGGAGTTCGCGTTCGCGGGCGCCTCGGAACTCGCGGGCGTGAAGCTGGTCGATGAGCGCGTCAAGAACCTGTCGGTCGAAGAGATGATGAAGCGCTCCGAGGACGCCCTCGCCAGAGTTCTGGATTACGAGAGTGAGATCAACGCGGAGTCGGGAACGACACGCAGGGTCCAGACGGTGGGCGTGGCGACGTCCGAAGGGTTCGAGAGCTCACAGGAGCGCACGCTGTACCAGTTCTACCTCTCGGGCACGCTCATCGAGGGTGACAACATGCTCGAGGCCGGCGGCTACTACGGTGGCACCGCCATGGACGCCGGCGGGTCGCGGCTGGTCGACGAGACCATCCAGGACTTCGTGAACGGACGGACGAACGTCGGCGTGTCGAGTGGTCCCACGACGGTGATCCTGACCCCTCGGGCAGTGGCCGACGTCATGATGACCCTGAACTACGGCGTCGACGGTTCGATGGTCGAGCGGGGCATCTCGCCCCTCGCCGGGAAGCTTGGCGAGACCGTGTTCGACGAGCGCGTGTCGCTCTACGACGATGGGCTCATGGCGACCGGCTACGGGTCGGGCGCGTTCGACGATGAGGGCGTTCCCATGCAAAGAACGCCTCTGTTCGAGGCGGGGGTGCTCAAGAACTTCCTGACCGACCTGCGCACGGCGGCGAAGCTGAACCTCCCGGCCACCGGGAACGGACTCAAGCTCAAGCGCCTGATACAGACGAAGGACCTCAGCAAAATGCCGACGTCCGAGATCACGAACTGGGAGATGAGTGGGGGGGAGAAGCCCTACGCCGAACTCCTGGCCGGTGTCGCCGACGGAGTGATCGTCGACAGCATCATGGGCATCATGATGGGCAACCTGGTCGCCGGGGACTTCTCGGGGAACGTGGCGCTCGGCTTCAAGGTCGAGGGCGGCAAGATCGTCGGTCGCGTCAAGGACACGATGATCGCCGGCAACGTCTACAAACTCCTGAAGAACCAGCTCGTGGACCTCTCGAGCGAGGTGACGAGGGTAGGGTTGATGGGCTTCATCGGAAGCCACAACTACCCGCACGTCCTGCTGAAGGATGTGTCGATATCGTCCAAGGGCTAGGAGAGCACGCGAGCGCGGCTCCGGCTAGGAAGGCAGGTACCCCAGGCGTCTCATCAGTTCGCCCGCGAGGCGTTCCTCGACGTCGGACAGGTGGGTGACTTCGATCCTCGGAGACCGCCGCTGCAGGTTGGCCTCCGCGAAGCTGTGAACGGTCTTGCTGGGCGCAAGACCCACGAACTCCTCGATTCGCCGGACGACTTCGACCGGCCTGTCGAGGAGTTCCTCATAGGTGAGGCTGATGTGGCGCTCCGCGGGCAGTGCGTCAAAGAACTCGAGCGCTGTCTCGACGGACATTCTCCATTCGAGAAGGCCCCGCCGACGCGCCGTGTCGCACAGAGCCGGGAGATCACGGTAACGCTCGCTCCGCCACGCATAGTCTTGGAGCGCCTTCCACTTGTAGTCCTCGTGTCCGTACCAGGAGCCTTCCTGCACCTTCCTCTCGATCGACCTGGCGACCTCGAGGCCGTTCCTGAGAAGATGCACGAAGAGCGCGTCGGGGAAGATCGCGTTGACAAAAGGCAGTCGGAAGTTATTGATGGGGAGCTTATCGACCAGCCGCGGCCTGCCGGTCGCGACGGTCTCGCAATAGAAGTTGGCCGTGAGTCGCCTGTTCCGCTCCGGAGTGCAGACGGATTCCGTGAGGTCGAGCCGCCCGCCTCGCCCCACGGCCCTCTCTGACCACACGTCCGTCGCGGGGTAGGCGTTGGTCCAGAGGTGCCGGTACTCCTCAAGGTAGGTCACCGAGGTGTGGACGGCCAGAGTGTCGCCGAGAATGGTCGTGCCTGAGCGTCCGCAGCCGACGATGAAAACCGGTTGCCTCAGCGTGGGCGTTCTGCCCAGACGGCACGTCAGCCTGCACGCGCGTTTTCTGGCCGCCGATGCGAATTTTCTCACTGCGCTCCGCGTATGTGACATGAGGAGCAGGTTACGGTAGCGCTTCTCCCGAATCAAGACCTAAACGGGCACGGTTCGCGGTGCTCATCCGCGGCCAGAGACGTTCAGCGATGGCCGAAAGTGTCCCTTGAACCAGCGCCGGGGCGTGGTAACTTGGGGCTGGCGGAAGACATCCAGGCTGGAGGGCCATGTTGTGGCCCCGGGCCGCCGCCGGGTCCCGCGGTCGCGCCCGGCAGCACGCGTTCAGACAATCGGAGGTGCCGCATGCGCAGAGTCACCGGAGTCGTTCTCGCAGTCGTCCTCGCCGTCGCATGCCTCGCCGGCGTGTCGAGTCAGGCCGCGGCGAAGAGCTACTACTTCCCCAGTATCGACATCGACGTGACCGTCCGTCCGGACGGCAGCTTCGAGTTCCGCGAGGCCCGGACCTACTCCTTCGACGACGACTTCACGTGGGCCTTCTATCAGGTGGAGAAGGTCAGGACCGCGGGCGGCAACCGTGTCGACATCACCGACTTCGTCATCGGTGAGGACGGGCGGCCGTACTCGCTAGGCGACACCGGCCTCGACAACACGAAGACCCCCGGTTCGTACTGGGTCTCCTACAACTACAGCGGCAACTCCGTCTACGGGAAGTGGTTCTACCGCGCGGACGACGAGACCCGCACGTTCGACATCTCCTACGTCGTGCACGATGCGGTCACCGTCTACGACGACAACGCGCAGCTCTACTGGAAGCTCATCGGCGAGAACTGGGACGTGCCGGCCAGAGAGGTGACGGGCACGATCCACCTGCCTCCCGGCGCGGACAAGGACCGCGTGCGCGCGTGGCTTCACACAGAGCTGACGAGCGAGTACTGGATCGAGGACG
>JBDRTQ010000109.1:0-8907 GCA_043823885.1 Candidatus Eiseniibacteriota bacterium
AGGAACGCGATCGCGATCGGCCTCATCGTGACCTCCTTGTGAAATTGTGAACGATCAGAAGCGTGCGGCTCGTTGTGCGATGTGGTGCCCCCGCCACCACGGAAACTCTCCACTCATTCCCCAAGGTACTATACCGCAACCTGTGGGCAGCAGTCAAGGGTAAGTGCCAGCTCTCCTGAGAACCGGCGCCGGGGGGACCAGACCGGCTCCTGGGACGGTCCCGGGGCCGGTTCCTGGTGTGATACCCTGGGGCGGTCTCTTGGGCGGTCCCTGGGGCCGGTCCCTAGGCCGCCTCCTCGCGCGCTCTTGTGCGGCGCCTGACGGCCCAGACAAGGGCGTAGATCGCGCCCGCCCAGAACAGGCTGTTGAGGACGATCAGAGCGACCTCCAGCCAGTCGGGGAGGACGGACCCATCGGAGACCAGGGTCCCGATCGGGAACTCCAGAACCCGCGCGGCGCCTGACCAGAACCCATGGGAGGGCTCGGCGGGAACGAACCAGAGGAATCCGCTGGTCGAGAACTCGCGCACCCATGCGACCATGGTCGCCAGCCAGTGGCCGAGGGCGACAAGACCGACAAACAGCACCCGGTCTATCCATTTCAGGTCTCTGTCCCTGGCGTAGTAGTAGTAGAATCCGAGCCGGATACCGGCGATGACGGGCACCATCACGAGAAGGAAGCCCGGCGTACGGCCCTCGCTGAGTTCGAACGCTATCATCAGGAGCCACACAACGCCCACGAACATGAGAGTGGCCCTGTTCGCCCTGAGCCAGTGGGTCCGCTGGCGCTCGTCCATGCGCATGATGTCCATCTCGCTCTTCATTCCTCGCCCTCCGCTCTGCTCACGAGTTCGAACAGCTCCTCGACCTTCATGCCAAGCTCTCTGCCGAGAAGAAGCGCAAGCAGCGCCGAGGGCACGTAGTGCCCCTTCTCTATCGCGAGAATGGTCTGCCTGCGGACACCCACTTTCTCGGCCAGCTCCTCCTGCGTCAGGTCAAGCCGTGCCCTGTGCTGCTTGAGGTGAGTCCGGAGCCGAACGCTGTTCCGGTCGGCGAGTTCGCCCCGCTTGCGCATGGTGGTTCCTCCGTACGACAGGAGACTGCTCTCATCTATCAATGTACGGTCAACCATACATAATGTCAACTCAAAAAGACACCTCCAGGAGGGCTGACAGTAATGAAGAACGGGCCCCTTTCGGGACCCGTTCCGATGACACTCTCGCGAGATATGGCGGCGCGTGCGCCGTCCGCCAGGCCCTTCCGGCGGCCGCGTGCGCGTCCTAGCCCAACCAGTCCTCCGTCAGGTAGACCTCGCGCCGGCACGCCGGGCACATCATGCGGTACGAGTCGCCCCTGCCGACCGCCTTCCCGTCATGCGAGGACGGATCCGTCGTAACGCCGAGGTCCTTGTGAAGCGCCACGAGAAGGGTTGGATTCGCGACGGACAGTGACCCGGTCTTCCGCGCGATCCACTTCAGCTGGTCGACGGTCGTGATGACGTCTCCGCAGTGCTCGCAGCGCGCCAGTTCCTTCTCGACCGTGGTCACGGCCTGTTCTCTGTCGAAGACGGCAAGATCGAACTTCCCGGACAGGATGATGCCCTTCTCGGTCGTGCAGTTGGCCTCGCACTGTCCGCAGTAAATGCAGTTGTCGTAGTGGTGCACCAGAGTCCGCGTGTCCCCCTCGTCCAGCACGTCGATCGTCCGCGCCGGACACACCTCCGCACAAGCGCCGCATCCGATGCAGTCTTCCTCATGAAACTCCGGCTGCCCTCTGAAAGCCTCGAAGGTCTCAGCCGGAGCGAACGGAAACGCGGATGTGTATGGCGGGCTGACGAGCGACGTCACCGCTTCCTTGAGCTCGCGCAGCTTGGGTTTCCTCATGGCGTTCCTTCTCCTGGCGTTCAGTTTCGTGTCTGACGTGCTTCGTGGGGCGGCCCGACAGCGGCCGGGCCGGCCCGGGTACGCAGCGCGGAGTCTAGCGCCCCGTGTCTTCCTTGTACTTGTCCACCACAGATCCCGCCCAGAGCGGCACACCGGCTATGTGCGCGCCGCGCGCCAGGGCGTGGCTGCCCGTCGGCGATGTCCAGAGGACGAAGACCGCCGCCAGAAGCGCCTTGATGCCCATGGCGTTCCAACCACTGTGAACCAGAACGCCCACCAGAATGAGGCACGTTCCGAGGGTGACGCACTTCGTCGCCGCCTGAAGCCTGTTGTAAACGTCAGGAAGTCTCAAGAGACCCAGCGCCCCGACGAGATCGAAGGCGACTCCGATGGAGATCAGTATGTATGGAGCGACCCCGCTATTCATCGAATCCCCTCCCCTCCAGATACTTGGCCAGCGCCAGGGTGCCGATGAACGACAGGAGCGCCCACGCGATCGCTACGTTGAGGTAGAAGTCCTGACCGGTGATGATCCCGAAGATCCCACAAATGCCCACCACCATCACACCGATCGTGTCGATCGCCACCGCCCGGTCAGGCGGCGTCGGCCCCATCGCGACCCTGAAGAGACACAGGAAGGTCCCGATGATGAGAAGCAGCAAGAATGTAGGCATCAGTCGAAAACCCTCCTCAAGGTTACTTCGAACCGACCCGCGATATCCCGCGTCATCGCCTCCGTGTCCTCGAGGCTCTCGTGCACGTTGATCCAGTGGACGTAGAGCCAGTCGTCAATGATATCGACCGTTAGCGTTCCAGGCGTCAGCGTGATCGAATTCGCGAGGAACGTCTTGGCCTCATCGCTCTTGAGCGTGGTCTTTATCTTGACGATGCCGGGTCTGATGGGGAGATTCGGATGAACGACCCGGTAGAGAACATCAAAGTTCGCCAGCACGATCCAGAACGCCAGCGAGATCATGTGCATCAGCGCCCAGAACCACCGCACCGGACTGAAGAGGCGCCCCACCTTCTCCGGCAACAGCCCCGACAATATCAGCGCGAACACGATCGCCAGGACGGCTCCCGCCACCACGCTCTGAACATCCAGCGACCAGGTGAGAAGAAGCCAGAGGGTGAAGATGATGATCAGATCAAGAAGTCTTCGTTTCAAGGTTTCCATCGGTGCTCCTTACCCCCTACCCGAGGACCAGCTTGACATACTCGGCGCCGTTCAAGAGAGCGTCCCTGGCGGGTTCCAGAATGTGGCTACCCCACACGGGGTACAGGAGCCCGAACCCGACACACACGATCGCGAGAATGATCAGCGGCACATACATCAGCGCCGAAACTTCCCTGGCGGACTCGGCGCAGCCGCGCACCGGACCGAAGATCATTTCCCGCTGGACCTTCACGTAGTAGGCGAGCGTTACGAACGCCATTGCGACAGCGACGGAGGCCATGGCCGGGTGGCCGGCCTTGAGGGTCGCGACGATAATGATGAGCTTGCTCCAGAAACCGCTGAACGGCGGCACGCCAGCGATCGACAGCGCGGCGATGTTCGTCGTCGCGGCCGTGATCGGCATGCGCTTCCCGAGACCGGACAGCATCTTCATGTCGCGCGTGCCGGTGGCGTGCTGGATCGCGCCTGACGACAGGAACAGGAGCGACTTGAAGGCCGCGTGATTGATGAGATGGAAGAGGCCGCCGAGGATGGCGAGTCCCGCGAGCGTCCTGGTCCCGCCGGTCGCGAGGACGTGAGCGCCGACTCCCAGCCCCAACATAACGTAGCCGACCTGCCCGATCGAGCTGTAGGCCAGGAGGCGCTTGAAGTCCCACTGGCCGATCGCCATCAGCCCGCCGATCACGATCGAGAGCATCGACAGCCAGATCATCGCGTTCGCGATGATCGCGGAGCTCGCTGTGGTCGAGGCAAATCCGAACACGTGGAACATCACCCTGCACATCGCGTAGACACCCAGGCTCTTGATGACGACGCCCGAGAGCATCGCCGATATGGGAGCGGGCGCGGACGGATGTGCGTCGGGCAGCCACGCGTGGAAGGGAACCAACGCCGCCTTGAGGCCGAAGCCCATCAGGAAGAAGGCCGCCGCGAGAAGGAGCGCGGGGTTCATCTCGTTCCCGCCGAACCTCGTCGCGATCTCCCTTGCTGCGTCCGCCATGTTGAGCGTGCCGGTGACGGCGTAGACTGTTCCCACCGCGAACAGGATCATGACCGAGGCGACGCTGCCGAGGATCATATACTTGAACCCGGCCTCGAGCTCGTCGGCCTCGATGCCGAACGCGACGAGCGCGTACGACGCAACAGACGCGATCTCCAGGAACACGAACAGGTTGAAGAGGTCGCCCGACACCACCACACCATTCATCCCGGCGACCATCAACATGAAGAGACTGTAGTATTTCGGGAGCCCCGTGTACGCGGTCATGTACTTGAGCGAGAAGACGGTGCACAGGAACGCGATGACGTTGATGGCAATCAACAGGAGGACGGTCAGGCCGTCGCTCACGAGCGCAATCCCCAGGGGCGCCGTCCACCCTCCCATGTAGTGGACCACCGCGGGTGTCCCGACGGCGAGGATCGCCATCACCGCGAGCACCAGAGTGGAGAGCGTTGCGAGAGCCTCTCCGCTCTTCTTCCACCACATGCCCAGAAGGGGGATCAGGAACGCCGCCAAAAGCGGGATCGCGACATAGAGAGGTACTGGGTTCATTGGCTATCCCCTCAGCTTGCTGATCTGTGACATGTCAAAGGTTCCGTGCTTCTCGTACAACCGGATGACCATGGACACCATGAGGGCCAGGACTCCGAGACCAATGACGATCGATGTGAGAACGAGCGCCTGAGGCAGCGGGTCCACAAATCTCTCCAGCATCGCGGCCGACGTGGTCTTCTCGATGATGGGCGCCACTCCGCCGTTCGTGTAGCCGATGACGATGAGGTAGAGGTTCACGGCGTAGTCCATGATGACCACACCGATGATCTTCTTAACGATGTTCTTCTTTGCGACCAGGCAATAGAGCCCCAACACCAGAAGGACTGCGCACAGGAAATAGACTGTCATGACAGTTCCTCCTCGATCATCGCTCTGAACGACCGGCGGCGGAACATCGCGAGTGCGGCAAACACGAGGAAAAGCGAGCTGCCGACCTTGAAGGCGATCGCGATATTCAGTGGGAGTATCATCCCGGAACTCAAGAGCCGGAACATCTCCCCCCTACCGAAGATATTCAGAAAGAAGAACCCGCCTGTCACGCCCACCCAACCAATAAGGAGGAACGCCAACGCGCCTCCGGAGTCCAGCACGTGCGCCACCTTCTCCGGCAGCCTGGCGAAGGCCTGCTCCTTCCCGTGCGCGAGCATCACCAGGATGAACGCGCAGGCGATGATGACGCCTCCCGCGAAGCCTCCGCCGGGTGTCAGGTGCCCGTAGAGCACAATGTAGGCGCCGAACACCACGATGAACGCGGCAACGAAGTCAGTGATGGTCTTTACTATCAGCGTCATGCCTGTCATGCGGCTGCCACCTCCTCCCCCCTCACCTTGCCGTCTTTTCTGAGAAGCGCCAGCGCTCCCAGAACTGACGCGAAGAGGACCGTCGCCTCGCCCAGTGTGTCGTAGGCTCTGAAGTCGAGGATGATCGACGTCACGATGTTGGCGGCGTAGGTCGCCGGGAGCCCCGTCTGAACGTAGACCCTCGACACCCGCATCAACGGCTCACCGAACTCAGGGAAGCCCGCGCTCCCAAAGATCATCGCCCCGAAACCCAGGAGCAACCCGAAGAAGATGAGCGAAGCGACGACCGCCAGCGTGTCCCGATGCGTTTCCACAGATGTATTGTCGAGGAGGATCGTTCCCCGGATCAGGATGATGAGAACGAGAATCTCGACAACCAGCTGTGTGATCGCGATGTCGGGCGCGCCCATGAACAGGAACGCGACGGACAGCGCGAACCCTACCGCACTGACCGAGATCACGGCGGACAGCAGGTTCTTCGTCTCCACGGCGACGATCGACCCGATCACCATGAAGACGAGAAGCGTGTAGAGCTGTGGAGCAATGTTTTCCATTAACTCGTCTCCCGCCTGTCCTTGACCAGACCTTCGGACCGAATCAGTTGAAGCGAAACTCCAGCAGCCCGGCGGGGGCGAAGTTCATCAGAAGTTCCTGCCCGGGCGATGTTCACCACGTTAGCGTGCGCCGCCCACGAGCTGTCTCAAGAGCGCGCTCAGAAGCGCGAACACGATAGCACCGAGGCCGATGACCGACCAGGCCAGGTAGGTCGACAGCACACCGTTGTGCACCGACCTCAGGCCCTGGACGAACACGTTGCCGATCCGCCCGCCGATCTCGTAGACGTCGAAAACATGCTGCTCGGCGTTGGCGAAGGCGCCCTTCAGCCCCTTCATCTCCTTGATCGTATTGTAGAAGCCTGTACCCGACACGTGCATGGCGTCCAGTGACTCCGGCGGCCTGGTGCCGCCTATGAAGATGTGTCCCGTGCGGCGCGTCGTCAGCTTGCCGATGGCGAGCACCATAAGTCCCATGAGGATGCCGAGGACGATCAGTCCCGTCGCGACGCCGGGGTTCCAGAAGCCGACCGAGATGTCGAGCTCTCCGGATGTCGCCGTGACCACCGCCCCCTGCACAATGGGACTGATGAAGGTGTCCAGAGGGAACTTCGCCCACACGCCGAAGAGCACGCACAGACCGGCCAGGATGATCATTGGAACGGTCATCGGCCACGGCGCCTCGCGAACGCGAGCGAGATTGCTCGGGCGCTGTCCCAGGAACCCCGAGTAGAGCACCTTGACGAAGCTGGCCAGCGTAAGGGCGCTGCCGAAGAGAGCGGCCACCAGGAATATCCAGTAGGCGCTGAATCCCCTGGCTCCCAACTCGACGAGCCCCGAGTAGACCATCCACTTCGAGACGAACCCGTTGAACGGCGGAATGCCTGAAATGGCGAACGCGGCGACGGCACAGGCGGCGAACGTTATCGGCATCGCGCGTGCGAGGCCGCCGAGTTTCGAGATCTCAGTCGTGCCCGCCTGTTTCTCGATCGACCCCGCGGTTAGGAACAGGCACGCCTTGTAGATGGCGTGGTTCAGCATGTGGAAGAGGCCGCCCGCGATTCCCACGGGAATCCCGGTGCCGATGCCCAGCACCATGTATCCGACCTGGCTGATGGCGTGATACGACAGAAGCACCTTCAGATCGTGCTGGATGAGCGCCATGAGGACCGCGCCGAGAATTGTCACGGCGCCGATCGACATGAGCACGAGCTGCATCGGCGGGCCGATGTTGAATATGTCGAGGCTGATTCGGGCCAGAAGGTAGATGCCCAGCAACTTGTCGATGGACGCGGGCAGGAGCGCCATCACCGGCGTCGGCGCGCCCTTCGCGGCGGCCGGGATCCAGGTGTGGAACGGCATGGCGCCGGCCTTGGTGATGGCGCCGACCATCATCAGAATGTAGATGGCGGTCGTCGCTCCGTCCCCGACGAAGATCGAGAGCTCGCTCATCGACAGCGTGCCGAAACGCACCCATATCAGCGCGACCGCAAGGAACAACGCGGCGTCCGACAGCCCCAGCATGATGAAGCTCTTGGCTGCGCCGTCTGACGCCTCCTTTTCCTTCCTTCCCATGTTGACGTAGAAGAACAGGATCGCGGTCAGGGCCTCCCAGAAGATGAGCAGGAGGAGCAGGCTGTTGGAGAGCACCGCTCCCGCGCTCGCTGCCACCGTCCACAGGAGGAGGGTGTAGTAGCGTCTGCCGTCGTACTCTTTTGAGAGCCAGGACATCGAATAGAGCGCGACGACCAACCCGAACAGGACCACAAACACCACGATGAACGCGCTGAAGTGGTTCAGAAGGAGGTCGAACTGGACCGACAGGTCCCCCAGCATCACCCACTCCCTGGTGAAGGACAGGGGCCACTGCCCGAACAACTGCAGCGCGGCCACGAACGCCCACAACAGACCCGCCAGAGTGAGCACTTCCCTGACGACCTTCACTCGTCTCGGTATCAGGAGACAGAGGCCGCCGGCGATGGCTGGGACGACAATGGGAACGAGTATCTGTGGCATCAACTTACCCCCGGACCTCTAGGATTCCCTTTTGAGCTTCTCTGTCTTCTCGTGACTCAATCTGACCAGATCTTTACCCGCGATCTGTCTCGCCTTGCCCGCGCCGTCGATCAGGGCCATGCGCTCCGTGCAGCTGTAGCACGGGTCGATGATCGCCAGGATCAGCGCGGCGTCCGCGATGCCGGCGCCCTTGATCCTCGGACGAAACGACGGGATGTTGAGGAACGTCGGCGCCCGCATCTTGTGGCGCTCCGGCATGTTCGTGCCGTTGCTGCGAATGAAGTGGAAGCTCTCGCCGCGCGGTGCCTCGACGTGGCCGATGCCCTCGCCTCGCCCGAAGTCCCGTATCTCTGTGGCAATTGGTCCGCCGGGCAGCTTCGCGATGCACTGCCTGATTATCTTGACCGATTCCTTCATCTCCAGGAGCCGCACGACCGCGACGGCCAGACAGTCGCAGCCCTCCTGCACGATGACGTTCCAGTCGACTTCCGAGTAGGCTCCGTAGGGGTCGTCGCGACGAACGTCGATGTCCACTCCCGACCCTCTCGCCGTCGGACCGAGCACGCCGTAGTGAACCGCGTCCTTGTTGGTCAGAATGCCTACGCCCTTGAGCCTGCCCTGAATGACCGGGTCATCGAGGATCGCTCCCGTCAGAAGGTCGACCTTCTCATCGAACGCGTCGATGATCTTGACGACTTCCGGCCAGATCTCGTCAGCCACGTCCCTGCGGACTCCGCCGGCTCTGTACCAGGCGTAGTTCTGTCTGTTACCCGTGATCATCTCGAGCGCATCGAGGATGGGCTCGCGATACTTCCAACCCCACATGAAGACGGTCCAGTAGCCGAGAATGTGGCCACCCAGGCCCACCCAGAGCATGTGACTGTGCAGCCTTTCCAGCTCGTGCACGATCGTCCGGAGATAGC
>JBDRTQ010000110.1:0-3969 GCA_043823885.1 Candidatus Eiseniibacteriota bacterium
CCCGCTGGCTCAGCGTAGAAGCTCAAAGCGGCCTCGCCGGTCGGCGAGCGCAGAATGAGCCGGTCGTTCGGGTAGTCCAGCGTCGCGAGAAACTGCTTGAGCACGCCGGTACCCAGAATGCCGTCGAGCGCGTGTCCTCCGATCACCATCCCACCGGTCGGGAGGACGCTTATCGGAACAGAGTGGAGCGTGACGCCGCCGGTGTCGATGAGAACCGTCACCTTCCGGCCGTTCACCTCTACCTCGATCACCGGCAGCGGGTCGGTCACCAGGAAGGGCACGACCGTCATCTCTCCGTCCCGCCACACGGTCCGGTAGGGCTCGTCCTCGAACGAAAGCATGAGGTCCAGGTGCGGGATCCTCCGATCCCCCAGCGCCTCCACCGGGAGCGTCCGGCACCGGTCGTACTGGTTCGTCTGGTAATAGACAAAGATGAGCTTCGAGATAGCGGACGCGTTGTCAGGCTCGCGCTCGAGTATGAGGCGCAGCAGCCTCTCCGCTCTGTCGTACTTGCCGCGCAGATACTCGATGCGCGCCGCCAGCATCAACACGTCGACGGTCGCTTCGTCCTCCGCGAGAAGCGGCTCGAGCAGGGCCAGGGCACCCTCGAAATCGCCCGATTCGTAGACCAGCTGCGCGCAGCCGTGGCGCGCGGCGGTGTCGCCGGGGTCTGCAATGTGCGCCGCCCTCGCCTTCTCGACATCCTGCAGCAGCTCTCCCCTGCCTGTGTCGTCCATCGGCGGCCTCCCTGGGGCGCCCGGTCCCGGGCCACCCGGCCCCTGGGCGCCGGCGATGCACGACAGCGCCAGAAACACCAACCCCCTCGTCACGACAACAACTGTGCGGCTTCCCATTGTCAGACCTCCGGCTTGTCCGGCACGATCGGTCCGGTCTCCGGGCGCGGGGTCGTGCCCCCCCGAGCGCCCGATTCCCGCTTGCACACATCTGACAAACATATTAGAATATAGGTTGAATTTCAAATAACCACTACGGGCCGGCCTGAGAACCCCACAGGAGACCACGAATATGGCACGCGGGAAGAAGATGGCCACGTCACGCAAAGGGAAGGCTCCTGTGCCGCGGAGGAAGAAGACTCTCCACATCAGGAGCGCGAAGCAGGTGCGGGCGCTGCGGACGCCGCTCAGGCAGGCGATCGTCCAGACCCTCACCGGACCGGGAGCGTACACGGTCAGGGAACTCGCGGATGAGCTGGGGCACGAGCCCGCCGCGCTCTACTACCACGTTCACGCGCTCGAAGAGGCGGGCATTGTGGTCGAGACCGACCGGCGGAAGGGAGGCGGGCGTCCCGAGGGCGTCTACGCGCTCGTGGCAGAGAGGATCATCATCGACAGGACCGAGACTTCGAAGGCCTTTCTCTCGGCCCTCGCCGACCTCCAGCGCTCCACGCTCCGGACGGCGGAGCGGGAGCTGACCCGCGCGGTGGAGGCGCGTGGCGACGGAGGCGCTCGGGAGAAGGCGTCCCCCATGCTCTTGCGACTCACGCCCCGACTCTCACCCAGGGCGACCGCGCACGCTGTGAAGATGATCCATGAGCTCGCGGAGTTTCTCGCCAAGAACGATGACCCCGAGGCCGGAGAGAGCTACTCCCTGACGGCGGCGTTCACGCGACTTGTGGAGTGAGGGGTGTTACAACAGGTCCATCGGGTCCACGTCCACGGCGAGGGTCACGGCGCTCGGCAGCTTGAGAGCCTTCTTCTGGGCGAGCGCACCGGACACCAGCGCGCGGGCGCTCCCGGCCCTGCCTCGCACGATCACCTGCCAGCGGTAGACGCCCCTTATCTTCTCGTGCGGCGCGGGAGCGGGTCCGAGCACCTCCGGCCGGGGGTCTCCCATCTGTTCCGAACCGGCGGACAGGAAGTCGGCGAGCCGTCCCGCGGCCTCCCGGACCTGGTCCTCGTCCCGGCCCCGGGCGGTGATGCCCACGAGCCGCGAGAACGGCGGGTAGCCCAGACCTATCCCCTCTCTCTCCGCGATCTCGCGGTCGAAGAACGGGGCGAAGTGCTGGTCGCGAGCGAGCGCGATCGTGTAGTGTTCAGGCAGGTACGACTGCACGACGACCCGGCCACGCTCCTCTCCCCGGCCGGTGCGCCCGGCCACCTGCGTCAGGAGCTGGAAGGTCCTCTCGCCCGCGCGGAAGTCGGGCAGGTTGAGGCCGACGTCCGCGGCCACAACTCCAACGAGACCCACGCCCGGGAAGTCGAGTCCCTTCGCTATCATCTGCGTTCCGAGGAGGATGTCGGTCCTCCGCTCGGCGAAGTCCTTGAGGATGCGCCAGTGCGACCCGTGACGCGTCGTCGTGTCCACATCCATCCTCTCGACTGTCGCGTCGGGGAAGAGCTCGCCCACGGCCTTCTCGACGCGCTGCGTTCCGGGCGCGCCGAACCTCAGATTGAGGCCGTCGCAGGACGGACACCTCCTGGGCGCAGGTGTTGCGATGCCGCAGTAATGGCAGCGCATCGTGTGGTCGGCCGAGTGGAACGTCAGCGCGACGTTGCAGTTCGGGCACTTCTCGGAATGTCCGCACGAGAGGCACTGGATGAACGAGGCGTAACCTCGGCGGTTCAGGAACAGGATGACCTGCTTATCCGCGGCGAGGGTCTCGATGACGGCGTCGCGGAGCGTGGCCGAGAACGCGCCCTCGGAGTCGACCGTCGGCACGTCGCACATGTCGACCACTTCGACCTCGGGCAGCGGCCCCGCGACGATGCGCTCCGTCAGTTCGACGAGGTCGTACTTGCCTTCGCGCGCGTTGAGATAGCTCTCCAGGCTCGGGGTGGCCGTCCCCAGAACGACGACGGCGTTCTCGAGCTTGCCCCTCATGGCCGCGACGTCGCGCGCGTGGTAGCGGGGAGACTCGCTCTGCTTGTAGGTCTGTTCGTGCTCCTCGTCGACGACTATGACACCGAGGTCGCGCACCGGCGAGAACACGGCCGACCGCGGACCGACGACGACGGTGAACAGCCCCTCGCGGATGGCGCGCCAGGTATCGTAGCGCTCCGTTAGCGACAGCCCGCTGTGCACGACGGCGACACGCTCGCCAAACTCCATCTTCATCCGCTGGACCATCTGCGGCGTCAGCGAGATCTCGGGCACGAGCACTATCGCACCACGGCCGGAGTCGAGCGCCACCTGAATGGCCTCGCTGTAGACGCGGGTCTTGCCGCTGCCGGTCACGCCATGGAGCAGAACGACGGCGAACTCGCGGGCGGATATCTTTCCTCCGATGAGGTCGAGCGCGCTCCTCTGGGAGGCGGTCATCTCGCCCTCGTCGGTGAGGCCCCACCCCTCGTGGCCGACCGACAGCCTCGGATTGGGGCGCTCGGAACGTTCGGCGAGGCCCTTCTTCACGAGCGCCGTCAGGGTGGCGGACGTGACGCCCGCCACTCCGAGCGTCGCGAGCGGGACGGTAGCCTCGGGCGCCTCCGCCAGGATCACGAGCGCCTCGGCCTGCTTCGGCGCCTTGCGCTCGAGCTTCGACCTCGCCTCGAGCGCGTCCTCCGCCGAGACGGTCAGACGCACCACGGGCTCCTTGCCGCCCTCGACCCTGGGCGGGTGGACCTCCTCGAACTCCTCGACCAGCCCCTCGCCTACGAGCGCGTCGACGTCCGACCGGTTGCCGCGCGAGATCCCGGCCTCGCGCAGCGCGTGACCGACGGTGACCTTCTCGCGGTCGCAGACGAGTTCGAGGATCTTGAGCCTGCGCTCCGTCAGCCCGGATGACGCGGACTCGGCGGACGCTCCAACACGCGCGTCGCCACCGGCCCCGGTGAGCGCCTCCCTCCCCGCGTCCGTCGCGCGGATGAACCGCCTGCTCTCCATGTTGATGCCCGGGGGCAACGTCGCGCGGAGCACCTCGCCCCAGGACGCAAGGTAGTAGTCCGCGATCCAACGCGTCAGCTCGATCATCGGAGGGTCGACGACGGGGGCGACATCCAGAACCTCGACGAT
>JBDRTQ010000111.1:0-3461 GCA_043823885.1 Candidatus Eiseniibacteriota bacterium
CCCCCCTGGTGACGACCCCGGGAACTCCCGGGCGCCGGACCTGCGTAGGTCACCAACCTACCGGGCGGGGGAGACACGTCATGAGCGCGTGCGCTACCGCTGAGCAGGCACTGAAGGACTCGCAACCCCGGATCCTTCGCATCGCGCTTCTGAGTGCTTTGCTGATCCACGTCGTTGCGTTCGTCGCGACGCCGACGCTGAGCATCACGCCGTACAGGCTGTCTGACGAGGGACCACCTCCTGTCAGGCCCGAGAACATCGCGTTCGAGGTGCCCGAGCCGGAGGAGGAAACTCCGAAGCCGCCACAGGTGCGGGAGTTTCAGCCGACGCCGGACGCGGGATCGGACGCAACTATCGGTTCTACGACGTTCGACCATGAGGATCTCTCGTTCCCCGTGTTCGAGGAACGGGCACGTCGGGACTCGTTCAAGTCATTCGACGTGGCGCCGAAGGTCGTTCTGCAGGTGGACCCGGTCTACCCCGACCTGGCCAGGCAGGCCGAGCTCGAGGGAAGCGTCGGGCTCCTGATAGTCGTCGACGAGATGGGGAACGTTGAACGTGCCGACGTCGTTCAGTCGGTGCCCGGGCTCGATGAGACCGCGAAAGCGGCGGTCCTTCGGTGGAAGTTCGAGCCGGCGAGACAGAGGGACATTCCGGTGCGAGTGCGGGTCTTTCAGGTGGTTCGCTTCCGGCTCCGCGGCTGAATTCGAGCAGGCGGGCTTCGGTTGCGGCCGGGCGGGTTCGGATTGCGACAGAATCCGCTAAACATGACCACGGAGAAGGGTGTCTCAAGGGGCAGCGCGGGCCTTGTCGCTGCCCTTTGGTCTTGGTAGGGAGGGGTTCCCGAATAGCGCGGTCACTTCAGCGTATAGATGGAAAGGGACCCGCTGGGCGGTCGGCGCGGAGTCGACAGGAAAGGGGATGTGGCAATGATGGAAGTCGGAGAGAGCAAGGACGCGGGAGCGCCCGCGCCTGGACAGCCGGAGAGCGCGAGGAGCGGCATATCGGGTTGGATCACGGGTGTCTTCATGGACCCCAGCGGCACCTTCTCGAACATCGCCGAGAGCCTTGAGCGGCCGCACCCGACCGACCCGAGCAAGACCAAGGACATGTCCAAGTGGTGGCTTCCCGTTATCATCACGATCGTCGTGGGCATAGGGATCGCTCTCTACACCGTTCCGGCCTTCATCGCCCCCATGCAGGCGGACGCCATCCGGGAGGCCGTGATGGAGCGCGGCGGCACGGAGGCCGACGTGGAGCAGGCGATGAGCGTCTCGGGCGCGATGATGGTGCCCATGTCGCTGATCGGCGTGGTGATCGTCACGTTCATACTCGTCTTCGTCATGGCGGGGATCGTGCACCTGCTGATGAAGATGCTCGGTGGGAAGGGCAAGTTCAGGCACGCGCGGGCGATCGTAGCCTGGAGCTCGCTGATCACGACGCTCGGAAGCCTCGTCAAGCTCCCCATGATGATCGCCAAGAAGTCGATGATCGTCGAGACGGGGCCGTCGCTATTCTTCAAGAACCTCGAACCTTCCGATCGACTCTTCAAGTTCCTTTCGAGCTTCGACGTCTTCACGATCTGGGGGATGGTGGTGACGGCTATCGGGATGGCCGTCGTCTACCGGGTCTCCCGGGGCAAGTCGTGGTTGGCCGTGGCGATTCTATGGATCGTCATAATACTGATCTCAACCTTCACACCAGGAGGCATGGGTGCAGGCATGTAGCACGAGGGGAAGGCCCGTGGGCACGACTGTGGTTCGCGTTGCGCTTGTGTGCGCAGTCCTCACGATATCGGTTCTCTCCGCACACGCAAGGGTCTACACGCTCGAGGAGTGCATAGAGATCGCGCTCACGGAGAACACGACCCTGGCCAGGGCCAGAGAGGATCTGCACTCAGCGAGAGCGAACGTTCTGTCCAGCTGGTCGAGCGTGCTGCCGCATGTTTCGGCCGGGCTGTCGCAGGGCGGCACGACGAACGTCGTCGGGGGCGAGGACTCGTCGTCGGAGAGCTTCGGCGGCAACCTGAGCCTCTCGCAGACGCTCCTGAACGGCGCGTCTTTCGCCCGCATAGCCGGGGCTCATCGCAGCCGCACGGCGACGGAACTCTCTCTTGAGGCCACGAGGCGGCAGACGGTCTTCGAGACGAAGCAGAGCTACTATGGTCTCCTCAGGGCCGTCCAGCTCCGGGGCGTTCAGGAGGAGGCGGTCGAGCTCGCAAGGGAGCAGCTCAGGAAGACTCAGAGTCTGTTCGACCTGGGCTCCGCTTCGAAGTCCGATCTTCTCAAGTCCCAGGTCCAGGTGGGCGAGGCTGAACTCGCGTTGATCGCGGCGGAGAAGTCAGCCGCGAGCGCGCGGGCCGGTCTGGCCTTCGTGCTCGGCATCGACGTCACCACCGAGATCGAGGCCGAGGAAACGCCGGAGGACAGGCGGGAAGGGGACGTCACCGGGTACGACCTGGAAACGGCCATTTCGTCGCGGCCCGACATACGGGCCTGGGAGGAGACGGTCGTCGCAAGCAGGCGGTCGCTCCTGGGCGCCAAAGCCGCCCGCTGGCCGGACCTCGGCGTCTCAGTCTCGTACTCCAGAGGCGCTGCGACGTTTGAGGAGTTCAGGGACGACATGAGCGAAGACTACTCTCGCTCGGTCAACCTGAGCATGTCGGTTCCCATCTTCAACGGGCTCTCGACCCATGCGAGCATAGACAACAGCAAGTCGGCGCTTCGTTCGTACGAGATCTCTCTGCGGAACGCGAGGCTGCAGGCGGCCTACGAGATCGAGATCGCCAGGCTCTCTGTTGACGAGGGCAGACGGAGCGTCGACGTGGCCGAGCAGTCGGTCATGCAGGCCGAGGAGGATCTCAAGGTCTCGGAGGAGCGCTTCCGGCTGAGGGCCGCGAGCATGCTCGAGCTCATCGATGCCAGGGTAGCTTACTCGCGCGCTCGCGCCTACCTGGTTGACGCGCGCTACAACTACGAAATCGCGAAGGCAGAACTCAAACTGGCGCTCGGGCTCTAGGCTCGCGAGAGCGTTGGGGGGCTGGCTCTCATGGTCAAGAAGAGGAGGAACATCCTCATTGCCGCTGTCGTGGTGGTGGTCATCGCCGCCGCGGTCGTCGGCAACCTGGGGTTGGACAGGAAGGACCGGACGGAGGTCACGGTCGACGAGGTAGAGCGCGGAACGCTTGTCGCCAAGGTCTCGGGTCCCGGCCGCGTGCGTGCCGAGACCAAGGTCCAGATCAGCTCAAGCGTCATGGGGCGGATCGTCGACCTCGGTGTCGACGAGGGCGATGTCGTGGAGGCGGGGCAGTTCCTGCTGCGGCTGGAGGACATCTACTACCGGTCGCAGGTCGAGCAGGCCCAGGCCCGGGTAGACAGGACCGCGTCGGATTGCGTCACGGCCGAGCGGGAGCTCTCCGACGCCCTCGCGCAGTTCGAACTCTCACACGTGTCCGAGAAGGA
>JBDRTQ010000112.1:0-2154 GCA_043823885.1 Candidatus Eiseniibacteriota bacterium
CCCTGATTCTCGAGGGACTGATGCCGGGCGGCCAGGTGGTCGTGACCTCGCACATAGAGAACTACCCCGGAGTGGGCCCGACCACCGGCACCGAGCTGGTCGCCGCAATGACCGAGCAGATGTCGAGCTTCGGAGCCGAGATGAAAACCGCGGAAGCGTCGTCCATCGAGGTGAAGGCTGACGGGTTCGTCGTCACGGCGGGGTCCGGCACGTTTGAGACCCGCACGGTGATAGCGGCGAGCGGGACCGCGTACAAGAAGCTGGGCGTGCCGGGCGAGGCGGAGTTCCTGGGGCGGGGTGTGTCCTACTGCGCGACCTGCGACGGACCGCTCTACAAGGACCTGGAGATCGCCGTCGTCGGTGGCGGCGACAGCGCGCTGCAGGAGGCTCTCTACCTGACGACCTTCGCGAAGAAGGTCTACCTGATACACCGGCGCGACGAGTTCCGGGCCGTGCCCATTCTCCAGGAGCGGGTGCGGGACAACGACAAGATAGAGTGCTTCTGCAGCTGCGTGGTGGAGCGCATCGCGGGCGCGAACGGCGTCGACGCCATCGAGCTCAAGAACGTCAGGACCGGAGAGGAAACGACGCATCCTGTTGCGGGCGTCTTTCTCTTCGTCGGGCTCGTGCCCAGGACGGAGTTCCTGGTTGGCGTCGTCGATATGGCGCCGGACGGGTTCATACCGACGAACGACGACATGAAGACGAACGTGAGGGGCATTCTGGCGGCGGGCGACTGCCGCGCGAAGCTGTTGAGACAGATCGCCACGGCCGTGGGTGACGGCGCGACGGCGGCCTTCGCCGCTCAGCGCCTCATCGAGGATGACGAGTGGTAGGGCCTTGCTCGAGCCCTGCACGACCGCAACGGAGGAGGTGTTCTGTGAAGAAGTTGCTCAAGGAAGCGATGGACGCGCTTCGCAAGAAGGGCGTCAACTACGCCGACGCCAGGCGGGTCCGGACGACGACGGAGCTCCTCGTCATGAAGAACGGCGAGATGGAGACCGGTTCCGTCACCGAGTCCGAAGGGTTCGGCATACGTGTGCTGGACGGAGGGGCCTGGGGTTTCTCCTCAAGTTCGGACGTGTCGCCCTCATCTGTCGCCGAGGTCGCGGAGCAGGCGCTGGCCATCGCGAAGGCGAGCAGGCGCGTCGGCGATTCCAGGGTGGTCCTCGACGGGCAGGAGCCGGTGGTTGACGTTTACAGGAACGAGGTCGCCGAGAATCCCTTCGACGTGCCACTCTCTGAAAAGCTGAACATCCTCGCGAGGTCCTGCGAGGGGATGTCGAAGGCGCCCGAGGTCAAGTTCGCGACCGCCTCGATGATGAGCTTCCGGAACGACAAGCTCTTCGTCAGCAGCGAGGGCAGCGACATCGAACAGACCATCATCGAGACGGGCGGCGGCATCGCCGCGACGGCGATGGAAGGCGGCGAGAGGCAGACGCGCTCGTATCCGGCGAGCTTCCGCGGAGACTACGCCACCTCCGGGTTCGAGTTCACGCGTTCGCTCGACCTTCCGGGGCATGCCGAGAAGACGGGGCGCGAGGCCGTGGAGCTTCTCCGCGCCGACGAGTGCCCCTCGAGGAACACCACCCTGATCATCGGTGGGACCCAGCTTGCGCTGCAGGTGCACGAGTCGTGTGGACATCCGATCGAACTCGACCGCGTATTCGGGACCGAGGCGTCGTACGCCGGGACGAGCTTTCTCGGCGTCGACAAGCTCGGCGAGTTCCGCTACGGGTCCGACATCGTCAACATAGTCGCCGACGCGACGGCGCCCGGAGGACTGGGCTCGTTCGGCTACGACGACGAGGGTGTGCCGGCGAGCCGGACCGACATCGTGCGGGGAGGCATGTTCTCGGGGTACCTCATGAGCCGCGAGACCGCGCCGAGGATCGGCCTCCGCAGCAACGGAACGATGCGCGCGGACGGCTGGAACCGCATCCCCCTGGTGCGGATGACCAACATCAACCTGCTGCCCGGTCGTGGGACGCTCGAGGACATCATCGCCGACACGGAGGATGGCATCTTCGTCGACTCCAACAAGAGCTGGAGCATCGACCAGCAGCGCCTGAACTTCCAGTTCGGCTGCGAGATAGCGTGGGAGTTCTAGTAGTGCCGCTTCGGCCGCATGCTGTAGAACCCTGTCTACACCGG
>JBDRTQ010000113.1:0-2882 GCA_043823885.1 Candidatus Eiseniibacteriota bacterium
CCAAAAGTCGATCCCTTGAATGCGTAACCATGGCTAATGTCTACTACCTCCCCCAACTCCACCTCCACCGCCCCGTCCCCCATTTAGGGGTACAACCGATTCAGCCCACTCTCAAACAACTCCCGTGCATTCGCGAGGCTCTTCTCGGTGTTGGCGGTCGCCGTCGCGATCGCGGCGAAGGCCTCGTCGAGGATCGCCACGATTCGCTTCTGCTCAAGGAGAGTGGGGAGGCATATGTGGAACGCCTTGATGTCCGGATAGTAGATGGTCTGTATCGTTGCCCCACTGGCGAACCGATCGAGAGCACGGTGCTCGCAAAGGAAAAGGTACTTCAGGAAGTGAGGATTCAGATGCTCACCACAGATCCAGTTGGCGAATCCTTGGCTTGTGGCCATTGGCCTTCCCAGCACTACGACATATCCAACTGTTCCACCTCTCGACAAGCAGACAGTACTAGTCGGCAAGAGCCGCGCGGAGGAGTTCTCAATCCCAAGGTCGTTGGTGTGCTCCTTGGTTTCGTTGATTAAGCCCCCGTGGCAATCACGAGCGTCTCGCACAGCGATCCAAGGAATGTCGCCTTCCCAGTACTCGGGGTGCTTCCTACTCGGTGTGTGCCCTGATTCCATCTGCGCCACTTCGGTGAGGGCTACCCATCTCCATCCGTTGGGTGACTCAGGCTTTGGTGGCATGCACACAGACAGCGCGCGGTCACCGGGGACATGTCGCAGCGTGGCTTCGCGTCCACCGGTCCTTGTTGTTCCCCGTCTTGCCCCCGTCACAACACCCTCCGAATCTCAGCGAGCACCTTCGCCGCCTCGGCATCCAGCGCCTCGATCTCATCCAGAATCGCTTCCGGCGAGCGAATCGGGTCTTCCTCCGGAGCGTTCGGATTATTGGGCGTCAGGTCAACGGTATCTGCACCAATGTTACCCGCGTCCACCGTCCACGACTTCTCAGAACCAGCGAAGCTCTTCTGCAGCTCCACGAACTCGGCAAGATCATCGTCATTCAGAGGATTGGTTTTGCCCAGACTGCGTCCCGGGTCCAGCCGGTAGTACCATATCTTCCTCGTCGGCGCGCCCTTCTCGAAGAAGAGCACGACGGTCTTCACGCCGGCTCCGAGGAAGGTGCCCTGGGGGCAGTCTAGCACGGTGTGGAGGTTGCAGCTCTCTAGGAGGTCCTTCCTCAGTGCCTTCGCGGCGTTGTCGGAGTTCGAGAGGAACGTGTTCTTGATGACCACGGCAGCGCGTCCGCCGGCCTTGAGGCTCTTGATGAAATGCTGGAGGAACAGGAACGCAGTCTCACCGGTCTTGATGGGGAAGTTCTGCTGAACCTCCTTGCGTTCCTTCCCGCCGAATGGTGGATTGGCGAGGATGATGTCGAAGCGGTCCTTCTCCTGAATGTCGGCGAGGTTCTCGGACAGTGTGTTCGTGTGGATGATGTTCGGCGCCTCGATGCCGTGCAGGATCATGTTCATGATCCCGATGATGTAGGCGAGGGACTTCTTCTCCTTGCCGCAGAAAGTGCTGGTCTGGAGCGTCTCGAGCTGCCCGGTGGTCAGGTCCCCGGCGCGCATGTAGTCGTGCGACTCGCAGAGGAATCCCGCCGAGCCGCAGGCGCCGTCGTAGATGGTCTCGCCGATCTTTGGGTCGGTGACCTTGACCATGGCGCGAATCAGCGGGCGAGGCGTGTAGTACTCGCCGCCGTTCCGCCCGGCGTTGCCCATCCGCTGAATCTTCTCCTCATAGAGCTGGCTGAGCTCGTGCTTCTCTTCCTGCGACCTGGAGTGCAGTGCATCCATCAACTCGAGCGCGTCGCGCAGCGAGTAGCCGCTCTGGAACTTGCTCTTTATCTCGCCGAAGATCTCGCCGATCGTGTACTCGATTGTGTCGGGCCCGGTCGCGCGCTCCTTGAAGCCCTTCAGGTACGGGAACAGGTCTCGGTTGACGAAGTCGATCAGGTCATCGCCTGTGAGCGCGCTGTCGTGGTCGAAGGAGCCGTCCGGCTGCTTCGGGGCGGCCCAGCTCGACCAGCGGTGCGGCTCGTCGATCAGGAACTCGTAGGGCTTGCCAACGAGCTCGGCCTCCATGGCCCGTTCCTGCTCGAGGTCGTCGAGGTACTTGAGAAAGAGCATCCACGAGGACTGCTCCGTGTAGTCCAGCTCGGAGGAGCACCCCGCTTCTTTCCACAGTACGTCGTCTATGTTCTTGAAGGTCTGCTCGAACATCCGGCCTCCGGTCGCTGGCTGCTTCCCATACCGACGCATGCTCAACAAAACTGAATGTACAGCAATGCGAACGAGGCCGCAAGCAAATGGCGGCCATTCCGGGGATTTCGGGCAGTTTCGAGCGATTCCAGCTGGAAGGTACTCTAGTCGATCACATGCAGCAGGTCAGCAAGCAGGAAGTACAGCCTGCCGATGAGGAGGGAGATACGCGCCATCAGCGTGTATCCGAAGGACGCTCCGAACGAGACCATGATGAAGACGATGCCTATCCGCGCCGCCCACCCCAGCGCGCCCTTGTGGGGCTTCGAGAAGTAGAAATAGAGGATGGTCGTCACCACGCCCACGCTCAGAATGACGTTGTTGAGGCTAACCAGGTTCCACCCCGTCACCGGTAGAAGCGTCGCCTGCACCTGGGGCACCACGTAGCCCTGGATGTTCGCCGTGATGCCGAGCCCCGCGCCGATGCCCACCGTGAACGCGATGGGCCATCTCGACAACCACCCGATATTCGGGAACCAGCGCGACAGCATGATCAGCCCCAGCGCGCCCGGGACCAGCAGGATCCACTTCTCGAGGCCGGTCTCGTTCTGGAAGCCCTGGATCAACATTGGGTAGACGTCGAAGAAGATGATGTATATCAGCCAATACCCCGCGG
>JBDRTQ010000114.1:0-4016 GCA_043823885.1 Candidatus Eiseniibacteriota bacterium
CTTCATACGCTACCAGCGGTTCAACGGGAAGTCCCGCGAGCTGGCCCAGGCCTCGGCGCGAACGCTAGGTGTTCACCTCAACGGCTTGGCGGCTTCCTGGGCGCCCTTCCTCATGCACTCTCTGCGATTCCTGCGGCCTGAGGGGACCATGGCAATGGTCGTGCCCGCGGAGATCGTGCAGACCACGTACGGGTTGCCCGTTCTCCGGGGCCTGCTTGCCCACTTCGGGCGCGTGCGTTTGATCGTGTTCGACCGGAACATCTTCCACGAGGCACAGGAAGAGACCTTTCTTCTCCTTGCAGAGCGGTGTGGCGCGCACACCGACGAGGTCGAGATCGTGCACTTGATGGACTCGTCGGAGCTAGATGGGCTCACCGATCACCTCATGGAGCGGTTCACTACTAAAGCGCAGGTGCCCCTAGAAGGTCCTTTCTCGTTCGGCTATGCCCTTCTCCCTGACTCACTTCAGGCCAGATGGGACGAGTTCGTCGAGTGCGATGCAGTGACTCGGCTGGAGCGCATCGCGAAGGTCACCAACGGCTACGTTTCCGGAGCCAACTCGTTCTTCCACCGTACCGAGGAGGAAGCTCTTTCTGTCGGGATCCCCTCTGAATGGCTGCGCGTGTCTGCCAGGAGCAGCCGATCGCTAGTGGGGCTCTCATTCACCAATACAGACGTCGCCTTCTTGGAAAGCAAGGGGGAGGGCCATCACCTCGTCGTGCCGCAGGAGGACGAGCTATTCTCTAGCGATGAGGATGTTCTGGAGCGCTTCACGTCTGAGGGGGAGAGCCTGGGGATAGATGCCCGATTCAAGTGTCGGACGCGGTCGCCTTGGTGGAAGGTCCCCGGGCTGCACGTCCCTGACGCGTTCTTCCCCTACATGATTGCCTCCACGCCACACGCGAGCATGAATGAGTGCTCAGCCGTCTACACGAACACTCTCCATGGGATCCGGTTCGTAGACGGCATTGACGCGCGCCTGGTGGTGCTTGGCCTGTTGACCACTCCGGCTCTTCTGAGCATGGAGCTTGTGGGGCGCAGCTACGGCGGAGGCGTGCTCAAGCTGGAGCCTTCAGAGTTGCGGCGGGTGTCGGTCCCGCTTCCGGATGTGCCTGAGGCCGCGGTGGCAAGGGCATTCGCGCAGGCGGAATCGCTAATCCGGTCCGGACAGTACCGCGCGGCAGTTGAGTCTGCGGACAGGCTGCTACTGGAGGAGACTGGCATCTGCGAGACCGCCACCCTGTTGCCCCTCCAGGGAGCACGGGACTATCTCGTCAGCCGACGCATGACAAGATCGAGGAGAGTGGATCATGAGTGAGTTGGCCCAGAAGATCTCGCAGGCGGTTCTTGAACTCCCGGCAATTGGCGAAGGCGCGAAGGGATCTCAAAAGAAGAACTACACGGAGGCCCTGAGCCATCGTGTGTCTGACATCCTTGCTGAAGAGCTCCGCGCTCTTGGGCTGTCTGGCGTCGAGTTCCACGCCAGAGGGCTGGACAAGCAGTTCATGGGAGGATATGGCCCCAAGGGAGTTGACGTCTTCCTCTCTGATGAGAAGCATGGTCTCCTGCTGACCTCAGGAGTGAAGGGTATCCTGTTCGATGCCAGGAAGAACCTACTCAACAGGTACAGGGACATGGTCATGGAGGCCCTCGAGCTGCACAAGCGCTTCCCCTATGCCGTGTGTGGGCACTTGTTCTTCATGGGACGCGACGAGGCGCTCCGAGATGAGCGGAAGTTCGGGTCGGTGCTGGCCAAGGCACAACGGCGCTCTTTGTGAACATCACCGGGCGCGAGCGACCCGAGGATGCACCCGAGCTGTACGAGACTGCGGGCGTACTGCTGATTCAGCCCGGCGATCCCGATTCTGTGGACTTGGCACCCCATGGCGTTCCGGAGGAACTCCAGGCCGAGGGCTACTGCCAGAGGCTTGTGGATGCCTTCAAGGCCCGGAATCCTTTCTTCTAGAACAGTGGTGGTCGACGCTGTAGGAGCAATGATGTCCGAAGAGAACCTGACAGAAGTCGGGCACGTGAATGACGCGCCCGACCACGAGACGCCCGAGAAGAAGGCCGAGCGCGAGTACTGCAGCCCCATTTCCGGGTTCGGCGAGCAGCCGACCGACGGTGGCAGGGTCCACTACGGCGGCCAGGCGGTCATCGAGGGTGTGATGATGCGCGGGCCCGAGAAAGTGGCGACCGCGGTCCGGCTGCCGAGTGGCGAGATAGCCATCCACGCGGAGGAGTTCATCCCTTCGACGCGGAAGCACAGGCTGCTGAGGCTGCCGGTCATCCGAGGCGGCGTGACGCTCATCGAGTCGCTGATGCTGGGCATCAGGGCGCTCAACTACTCGGCCGGCGTGGCGATGGACGAGGTGATGACTCCGGAAGAGGAAGAGGCCCTGGCGGCGGAAGCCACCGAGGCGAAGGTGCAGAGTGCGGGTTTGGCGAAGGGAGTCGACGGCGCTGTCGAGCATGAGCCTTCAGCGTCGCTCGACGCCGCGAAGCCATCGGACCCGCCCTCGTCCTCGGAGATCCGGGCCATCGCGCCGCCCGAGAGCGCGTCCAACTGGAAGACCAAGGCGGCCCTGACAGGCACGATGGTCTTCGCGTTCGCTTTGGGCATCGTGTTCTTCTTCTGGATCCCGTTGGTGCTCACCGACTTCATCATGAACAAGACGGGCACGGACGGCGGCGTCCTCTTCAATCTGATAGACGGCGTCATCCGGGTCGTCTTCTTCCTGGCCTACATCTGGGGCATCTCGCTCTGGGGCGAGATGCGGCGCGTCTTCGAGTATCACGGCGCGGAGCACAAGACCATCTTCATGCAGGAAGCGGGCGAGGAGCTGACGCCCGACAACGCGCGCAAGTACGCGACCAAGCACCCGAGGTGCGGGACGAGCTTTCTGCTCATAGTGATGGTCGTCTCGATCCTCGTGTTCATGATGTTCGGAAGGCCGTCGACCATACTGCACCGGCTCTTCCGCATAGCGCTCATACCGGTCATCGCCGGCATATCGTACGAGTTCATGAAGCTCTCGGCGAAGTACACGGCGAAGCGCTGGGCGCGGATGCTGTCCGGCCCGGGCCTCTGGCTTCAGAACATCACGACGAAGCAGCCAACCGACGACCAGGTCGAGATCGCCATCGCGTCCCTGACCGCCGTGCTCATCGAAGAGGCGCCGATGAAGATGCGTCCCGCCGGGGAGCCCGCGACCGCCGGCGCTTCCGCTGGTGGCGGGGGCAGCGCGGGGCCACCTCTGGAGTCTGCCGATGTATGAGAAGCTCCATGAGATAAAGGCGCGGTTCGAGGAGCTCGCTGAGCTCCTGATGGATCCCGTTGTACTCTCCGACCGCAACCTCAACAAGAAATACTCGAAGGAGCGCGCGAGCATCGAGGCGGTCGTGCATGCGTTCGATGAGTATGAGAAGGTCACGGGGGACATCGCCGACGCCAACGAGATCATAGAGTCGAGCGACGACTCCGAGGAGAAGGAGTTCGCTCGGGCCGAACTCGAGGAACTGAGGCCGCGCGAGGCGGAGCTCGAGGAACGCATCAAGACGCTGCTCATCCCGAGGGACCCCAACGACGACAAGAACACCATCGTGGAGATACGCGCGGGGACGGGCGGCGAGGAGGCCGCGCTCTTTGCGTCGGACCTCTACAGGATGTATACGCGCTACGCCGAGGGGAAGAAGTGGAAGGTCGATGTGCTGAACTCGAACCCGAGCGGGTCCGGCGGGTTCAAGGAGATAATCTTCGCGGTCGAGGGCGATGCCGCCTACAGCCGGTTCAAGTTCGAGAGCGGCGTGCACAGAGTGCAGCGCGTGCCCGTGACCGAGTCGCAGGGGCGGATTCACACGAGCGCGGCGACGGTGGCGGTCCTGCCCGAGGCTGAGGAGCTCGACGTCGAGATCAACCCCGATGACGTGCACGTGGACGTCTTCAGGAGCTCGGGCCCCGGCGGCCAGAGCGTAAACACGACCGACTCCGCGGTGCGCCTGACGCACAAGCCGAC
>JBDRTQ010000115.1:0-5125 GCA_043823885.1 Candidatus Eiseniibacteriota bacterium
CTCGGCTTCGACCGGGCGGTTCCATTCGATGGCGTCGCCGTCGAGGTAGCGTCCGGCCAGTTCCTCGCGCCTGGACAACGCGAACTGCTCGGACACGAACTCTGGAGCGCCGCTCGTCCAGTAGACGAAGACGGTCCTGTCGGGTCGCGTTCTGCGGAAGAACACGAACCCTTCTCCCGCGTCGGTCGTGTAGAAGTCGTAGCCGCTCGGGGGACTCACGGACCATCCAAAGCGTTCGGACAACGCGGTCGCCATTCCCGCCTCGACGGCCGTCTCGCGAAGCGAGGTCGACAGGCGCCTGAGCGCGGCCGCCTCCAGCTCTTCGCGAACCTGGTCTCCCCGGTCGCGAATGAACGCCGCGACCGCCTCGGGGTCCGCGCCCATCACGGCCCCGACCATCTGGCGCTTCGCCCAGACGTCGTCGGTGACGTGCAGGGCCGCGGGGTCACCCTCGGCAAGTCCGGGGAATATCTCCCGCGCCTTCTCTCCGACCGATCCGCTCTCCCAGGTCCCGACGAGCAGCACGTGACGCAGGTTCTTCAGATCTCCCGACTCCTCGAGTGTCGTCAGCGTGGTCTTGAACGTCGGCTCGCCCAGGAGCCAGCTGCTCGGCGCTTCCAGGGAGGCGACCACGAGTTCGATGAGCTCGGAGGAGCCCTCATCGTAGATGACGACCACGTCGTCGCTGTCGCCGACCGCCGTCACGACCGGACCGGAGCACGACAGAAGCGCCGCGAGAGCCAGCAGACAAACCGTGAGGCGTATCGGTCCGTCTCCGAGCTTCTTCATCTTCACCTCCAGATGTTGAGCTCTTTCCAGTCGATCTCGAGAGCGCCGGGTGGAACCCCGAGGTCGTACGCGCCTCGGTCGACCGCCTCGCCTCCGCGCAGCGAGTCGTACCTGATAGTGATACCCACCTCGCGGCTCTCACCCTCGAGCGCCACGAGTTCAACAGTCTTCGGCACCGTCGTTCCCGACTTCCAGCCGTGTCCGCTGTAGGTCAGGCTGATGTAGTCGTCCGTGCCTTCGCGTCCGAGTTCGATCTCCGTGATGACCGCGAGTTCCTCGTCGACCTTCACCCGGACGGGCGAGCCATCCGCCAGGCCGTCGACGGTCAGGTGCCCCCCACTGCGCGCGGCTGTGACCCCGGTCATCCTTGTGATGAAGGAGGCGTCAGGCAATCCCAGGACGAGCGACGCGGGATCGATCCAGTCGCCGTACTCCGCAAGGTCCGAGAGACACGCGGTCACCACCAGCAGGCGCGCCGGGAGGTAGAGACGGGCACACTCCCCCTCCATCAGGGCGAGGGTGGTCAGAGACGCGCCGAGCGTTCCGAGCGCAGGTCTCAGGTCGGCCCTGAGCCAGCCCGGACGGTCGTAGACGACGGCGAACGCAACGTCGACGGTTCTTCCGGACAGGGTTATCTCGCCGTTTCCGGTCCCGCGGTAGCTGTCGGCATCCGGGAGTCCCGAGTTGATGGCGTCGACCAGCGCCCCGAGCTCGGAAGGCGCGATGGGTTCCCCCACGTGCGGCGCGGGCGCACAGCCCGCGAGCAGCGTTACCACTGCGACGCCCAGGGTCGGCAGGACTCTCATGGCGTCTCTCCGTTCAGGGACTCGCGCGAGGCCTCGGGCGCCGCGAAACCGGTGGATTCGATGCGCTCGAGCGTGGAGGCACGCCCGGGCGACAGCTCGAGCGTCCTCGTCCAGGCTGCGACGGCCCTGTCGGTCAGTCCGAGCTCCAGCAGAACGTCACCGAGGTGCTCCAGTATGAGCGGGTTGTCGCCGCCCAGCTCGATCGCGAGGTCCAGTTCCCGCCTCGCCTCCTCCATGCTTCCAAGCTTGAAGTGTGTCCACCCCAGTGTGTCGCGGAGAAGCGGGTTGTCAGGCTCGAGTTCTACGGCCCGGGTGGCGTAGTCGAACGCGCGCTCGAGGTCGCGGTCCTCATCGGCTAGCGTGTATGCGATGAAGTTGAGCGCTGTCACCGAGTCCTCGTCAAGCTCGAGCAGCTTCTCATATGCTTCGACGGCGCTGTCGAGATCTCCCGCTCCGTAGTACGCCGCGCCGCGCGCCCGAAGGATGGCCGAGGTGTCGCCGAACCTGGCGCTCGCTGTGTCGAGAACCGCCTGCGCCCGCTCCGGCTCGTCGAGCATCGAGTAGCCGGCCGCAAGAGAAATGAACTCGGGCTCCAGCGCACGATACCTTGAGAGTATCCACTCGAGCAGCGGTACGCCCTCCTCCGGTCTCTCGAGCGCGATCAGGAGGCGGGACAGCATACCGGCGACGGCTCTGTTGCCGGGGTCGAGTCGCAGCGATCGCCCCAGCTCGTAGACGGCGCCCTCGGAGTCACCCAGGATCAGCAGCGCGCGGCCGCGCATGGAGGCGATGTCGGGGTCGAGCGAATCCACCTCGGAGCGGGAGCGCAGATACGCGGCTCCGTCCTCCGTGCGTCCCTGCGACAGCAAGGCCTGTCCGTACAACGCTGCGAACTCGCGCGGAGCGTCGTCGTCGAGCGCCACCTCACTCAGTATCCGTTCCGCCTCCCCGTACTCGCCCTGGACGAGCAGGAGTTCGCCGCGGATCGCGATGGCCTCCCGATTGTCCGGGCACAGCTCGAGAGCTTCCCCGCTCTTGTTGCTCGCTTCCTCGTGCCTGCCGAGCGCGTAGAGCGTACGGGCGACGGCGACGCCGACCTCGCAGTGGCCCGGGTCGAACGAGTCCGCCCTGCGGTACTGCACGAGCGCGTCGCTGAGGGCGCCGCTGACCTCCATGAGACGCCCCAGGCTGTAGTGAAGGTACGCCTGGGAGTTGGGACCGATCTCACGGCTGCTTCCGGCGCCACGGGCGGGTGCAGTGCATGCGCCAAACAGGACCACGGCGCAGAGAAGCGCCACCGAGGTCTCGTGGATTCGTTTCATTTGAGACAGAGCGAACAGAGAATCCTCCTTGCGAATAGAACACAGTCTAGCACGCCCCAGAGTCTCTCTCAAGGCCGGGGCGCGGCGTTTGCGCCGTCGCCCCTCCGGGAGGGCCGGGCGTGACCACGCCCGAATCGGGCGCTGGCAGCAGATGGCGGGTCAGGGCGCCCCTTTGCGCAGCGGCGGGCTTGTGTTATGTTGAATTAACGGGTTTGATGGGGCGTCGAATTCACTTGGTCACCCCGTTGTTTTCGGACCGAACGATGTGTTCGCTGGAGAGGGGACGCAACATGAAACGAACAGCGCAGGCGGGCGCGCTCCTCGTGGTCTCCCTTCTGCTCCTGAGCGCCGGGTGTTACACCGTTCTTCAACACCCGACGGGGAGCAGTGTGGTTCATGAGGGCAGCCAGTACAGGACCTGTGCCGACTGCCACGCGGACGCGGACTACTATCATCCCTACAGCCACCCTTACTACAGCTACGGCCGCTCGCAGTACGGCTGGCGCGACTACTACGGTTCTCCCTGGTGGAGCAACAGCTACTGGTGGAACGACTACGACCACTACGACCACCACGACCAGGACTACGACGGGCCCGAGGTAGAGACGGGTACGAGACACCTCTGGAGTCCGGACGGTTGGGCGTCCGGTGGTTGGGGGTTCACGAAGCCCGGGGCCGCCACTCGCAGCACTCCTCCGCCAACCACCTCGCCGAGCAAGAAGGACGACAAGGCCGAGGACGAGAAGAAGGACGATGAGAAGAAGGAAGGCGAAGACCGGGAGCTGTGGAAGAAACCGAAGAAGGGCTTCTAGCGAGGAGAAGAGGATGATCAGAGAGTGCCTGAGACACATCCCGGTCCTTGCGGGGGTCCTGCTGATGCTCGCTCTGCCGGCGACCTCGCCTGCGGACTCGGGCTTCGTCGCTCCGCTGGGAGAGATCCCGCTGACCAACACGCACCCGACCGGCGCCAGGGCAGCCGGCATGGGTTTCGTCTCCCTGGCGATCGCGGATGACGCAACCGCCATCACGTCGAACCCGGCGGCGCTGGCGAGGCTGAACAGGGTGGAGCTGTCCGGCGGGTTCAGGAGAAGCGCCCTGACGATCGACGGCGAGATGGCGGGCAGCGGATTCAACACCGAGTTGAGCGGGACCGACTTCACGTCGCTGCGGTTCGCATACCCGTTCCCGACGTTCCGGGGCAGCCTGGTCTTCGGTCTGAGTGCCGAACGGATCTACGACTTCGCCGACGACCGGCTGGCGGCCTACTCCGACGAGATAGAGTGGGACGAGGATCCTGGCAACCCGCAGACCGGTCTGTGGGCGAGCGAGGAGGACTACATAGCGGACGGCGGCATCACGGCGCTGTCGGCGGCCTGTGCCGTCGACGTCTCCCCGACCATATCTCTTGGCGCGACGGTGTCATATCTGACGGGTGACTACGCGAAGGACTGGAACTGGGACATCTACGATGACTACGGCGTTTCCGACAGGTACACCGACGTGCACATGACCGAGCAGTACGACGGGGACATATCCGGTGTGCGCGCCACGCTCGGCGGGCTCTTCTACGTGACGGACGAGCTTTCCGTCGGAGTGGCCATCGATACGCCGACGACGCTGACGTTCGACGGCACGGCGAGAAGTCGCCTCGAACTGGTCACGGCGGCGCCTGAGTCGACGGTTGTCTCCGACTGGAGCGTCTACTTCTCGGAGAAGGTCACTCTGCCGTTCGTGTTCCGCGGAGGCGTCGCGTACACACCGCTCGATTTCATCGTCGTCGGCGCCGACGTCAGCTACACGGACTGGTCAGAGATGGACTACGAGGGCAGAATCACCGACACGGACGAGGGGTCCGGAGTCCTTCAGAGGCGCGCGCTCTATGACGAGAAGGTGGGATTCGGGATGGGCGCCGAGGTAACGGTCCCCTCCTGGCCACTCCGTGTCCGGGGCGGCTACGTGCATCGTCCGATCGCCTACAACGGCCTCGAAGTCACGAGCGAGCGCTCCTACTTCACGCTGGGCGCTGGCATACTCATCGATACCGTGCTGGCCATCGATGTCGCGTGGATGAAGGGTACCTTCGAGAGGTCGGACGACGAGTACGCCTACGACGAGAGTGTCGACGACAGCGCGATCGTCCTTGAGGCGACCTACCGCTTCTAGTGTGATCTCCCCATGATAGAGAAACGGCCCGGCGCTAATGCGCCG
>JBDRTQ010000116.1:0-4095 GCA_043823885.1 Candidatus Eiseniibacteriota bacterium
CACCAGGGCCTCTTCGGCGCCAAGATGACGGCCAAGGTAGGCAAGTTCGACCTCGTCACCGTCGCGAGCAAGGAGGAGGGCAAGTCCGCTGGCGCGAACTTCACGGGCACGTCCGAATCGGACTCGCTGGTCATCAAGGACATCTCGTACAAGGCCGGGAAGTTCTTCGTCATCGACAATGAGGCGCTCAAATACTCGGACGTCGGCGTCCAGAATATCAAGGTCTACCTTGACGACCGGATATCTTCGAACGATACGTCGGACGGTGCACAGGAGGGAATCGCCTACCTCGAAGAGCCTCCAGGCGCCGCGCCTCCCGCCGACGCCACGTACAACCGTGAGGGGTTCTTCGTCGAGCTCATCGAGAACGAGGACTACTTCATACCGCAGGGTAGTGGGATCTACGGCGAGGAATCAGGCTACCAGCTGGGTGTTATCGTCCTGACGCAGTCCCTGCCCAAGGGCAAGATGCTCGCGGTCAGTTACGGGCGCGTGACGGACGGAGTCGGCACGGTGTCGGTCGGCGGATACGACGCGGGCAGTCAGACGCTGCACCTGAAGCTCATCAGGCACGACGACAGTGTGACACCAACCGGGTGGGGGCGGACGCGGCTATACGAACTCAAGCACATCTACGACCTGGGAGCAGAGGACATCCCCGAAGAGGGATTCCGGCTGACGATCCGCAGGGCGGCCGCGTCGGGTGAAGACCAGGATGTCAATTCGTCGGGCGTGCCGTATACGGAACTGCTCGGACTGGACACCGAGGAGTTCGGAGTAGGCTCGAGCGAGGTGGACCCGACCTGGGTCGACCTGACGAACGGCCTTCTCAGCTTCCCGCACTTCACACCGTTCTGCCCAGGCTACGACACGACGGGATTCTACTACCCGGACGGTGGCGGGCCCGACCCCATCTACTATGCGGACGAGTTCACGGACAGCGAGAAGAACTGCGCCGTCTACTCGAAGGACAACTTCGACGCCGGCGACGACGACTACTACATGGTCGTCAAGTACAATCGGCCGAAGACGACGTTCTATCTCGGTCAGATAAACATCATCGAGAACAGCGAGGTCGTCCGACTGAACGGTGTCAGGCTGACGCGCGGAACAGACTACACCATCTACTACCCGGCCGGTCAGCTGACGATCCTGGCGGAGGAGGCCAAGGAGCCCGACGCCAAGGTCACGGTCGAGTACGACTACAAGCCGTTCGGTATCGCGGGTGAGAAGACGCTGCTCGGAGCCAGGGGCGTCTACAACTGGAGCGAAAGGGTCACGCTCGGGACGACATGGATGTACCAGAGCAAGGGAACGCCCGAGGACCGTCCCCGACTGGGCGAGGAGCCGTCGCGGACGGTCGTCGGTGACGTCAACTTCTCGGCTGACTTCACGCCCGAGCTGATGACCCGCATGGTCGACGCTATCCCCTTCATCGACACGGACGCGGAGTCACGCTTGAAGGTGTCCGCCGAGGCCGCCGTGTCGATACCCAATCCGAATACCAAGGGATTCGTTGCCGTAGACGACATGGAAGGATCGGAGAACGTCAGCATGCTCGGCGTCTCCAGGCGGCTGTGGGTCCCTTCCAGCGTGCCCGACCTCCCCGAGATCGGGGCGTCCGACCGGATGGGCATCAATTGGTACAACCCCGAGAGGAAGGTTCAGGAGGGCGACCTGCATCCGGACCTGCCAACGCAGGAAGCCGACGATACTCATACCGTGCTTGAGATCGCGTATGACTCCGACGGGTCCGCGTCGTGGGCCGGGCTGATGAGGCTGCTCTCCAAGACCGGCAGCGACTACTCCGATTACCAGTTCATCGAACTGTGGGTCAACGACGGCGCACCCATAGAGCAGTCCACCGGCACGTTCTACATCGATCTGGGCAAGATCAGCGAGGACTACTATCCACTGATGTCGCCGAACGGCCTGCTTGACACGGAGGACGTCGACGTTCCACCCAACGGCTTCGATGCCGACGAGGACGTCGGGCTCGACACGGTGGAGGGCGTTGACGGTCAGGGTGTTCCCGGCGATGACGGCGACGACGACTACACGTTCGAATACGGCTCCGACGATTACTCGAAGATCAACGGCACCGAGGGCAACGATCGCCTGGACACGGAGGACCTGAACGGGAACGGGTATGTGGACAGGGACAACAGCTACTGGACGCTGACTGTTGACCTCTCGGACACGACTTACCTCGTTCAGGACAACAGCGAGCTTGTCGCGGGCAACTACTGGAGGAAGTACCGCATTCCGCTCGGGGACGCCGAGTCGCCGAACGGAATGGGCACGTGGACGTCGATCAAGTCCGCGCGCGTCTGGGCGGACGGGCTGCCGGTGGGCGCAGGCGAGATCATGATAGGGTCGATGGACATCATCGGCAGCCAGTGGGAGCCGCGGCCGATCCTGGACGAGTACGGCCTGGAGGTTACGGACGAGGACATGGGCGACATGGGTTTCCGCGTGGGAACGAAGAACACCAAGGAGGACGTGGACTACGATCCCCCCTTCGACCCGGGGACCGACGAGGACACCAATCTGCCGAAGCGCGAGCAGTCCTTGTTCCTCCTTTACGAGAACCTTCGAGACGAACACACGGCGTCCGCAAGGAAGATCTTCTACTCCGAAGAGGACTACACGCGCTACCAGTCCTTCGACTTCTATCTTCACGGTGACACTGTGGTTGACGAAGGAACGGTCTTCTTCCTCCGCCTCGGGCGGGACTCGCTCAACTACTACGAGTACAGCCTGGAGGTCCGGCCGGGATGGGTTCAGGACAGGAGCAGCGGTGACAACCTTCTGACGATCCCGCTCACAAGTTTCACGGACCTCAAGGTCGGTGATTACGCCACGATGGACACGGTCTCGGCATGGGGAGACACGAACGCGGTCAGAGGGGAGAGCTTCAAGCGCGTGGGGTGGCCCTCGCACTCCAGGATCCGCCGGCTCACAGTGGGAGTGAGGAACGAAACGGCCGCCGCGTCCGACATCACCGGTGAGGTGGGGCTGGACGACATCCGTCTCTCGGAGGTCCGAAGAGACCTTGGGTGGGCAGAGAGAGCGACGGTCGAGGCCAGGTTCGCGGACTTCCTCGATGTCGACTTTGACGTCAGGCACGTCGACGGGGAGTTCCTTTCGCTGAAGCAGCAGCGCGGCTCCGGGCAGGACAACATAACCTACAACCTGACGGGCACCATGAACGCTGACCGCTTCGTCAGCGCGCTGGGCGTATCGACCCCGGTCAACGTCACGTGGAAGCGATCGGTCAGCAGACCCAAGTTCTCGAGCGGGTCGGACATCGTGCTCGACGAGGAGCAGAGCGCCTCCGAGAAGACAGAGACACTCGACAGGAGCCTAGCGGTGTCGCTCTCGAGGAAGCGGCAGTCGCCGGACTTCTGGACGCATCTTCTCGTGGACGGTCTGTCGCTGCGCGCGTCGCTCTCCGAGCACGAGAAGTTGTCTCCGACGAAGGCCGACACATCGAGGACTCTCAGGGGCAGGCTCTCGTACCGGTACTCTCCCGAGAAGCAGGGACTGCGGCTGTTCCGGAACACCGAGTTGTTCCTCAAGCCTACAAGCTTCAGATTCAACACGGACGTCAGCCTGATACGCACGCAGAACTACGACATCTCCGCCATCGGCGTGAAGACGCAGCGCTCCGACAATCACGACAAGAAGCTGAACGCGGACGCGGGGATCGATTTCCAGTTCCTGGACAATCTCAGGACCTCTCACAGCGTGGCCGTGAAGCGGGACCTTGAGCCGATCAACCGGCCCTATTACGATCTGAACACCGGAGTCGAGACCGAACGTCGTTATTCGAATTCGCTGAGCTTCAACCCCAAGTTCGGGAGGTGGTTCGCGCCGCAGTACAGCTTCAGTTCTTCGTTCACGGACAACCACGGGCCGCAGGTGCGTCGCGCCGGCGACCCCTTCGGTATCAGAGACGTGCGCGCCCAGAACAACCAGGACATTCGCGCAAGTTTCGATGTCAAGAAGCTGCTCGGGCCGGCGTCTACTCCGCAGACCAGCACTCCCCGGGGCAGGAGAGAGACGAGGAGCGGCGGAGACCGGCAGGAGAAG
>JBDRTQ010000117.1:0-7176 GCA_043823885.1 Candidatus Eiseniibacteriota bacterium
CCCTGATGAGGAAGAGCGACACGAACGGAGAGATGAAGATGAGGTTGCCTACCTTCGCCGTGTTCTCCGACAGCCTGAGCGCCGACAGCCACATGACGAACGCGATGCCCATCTCAACGACCCCTACGTAGGCCGCTCCGATGAGCCCGACCGGGTTCGCCACCCGGAGTTCAGAGACGACCACGCAGTAGACGAACACCAACGGCAGCCCGAAGACGAAGTTCATGAAGAGCCTGACGGCGGGGTCCCGGTCGTCCTTCGTGTTGTATATCCAGTAGAGGGCCCACACGACCGTGCTGCCAAGTGCCAGCAGCACTCCTGTCGGACTCGCGACCGAGAGGGAGAATATGTCACCCCGCGTCGAGATGACGACCACGCCCGCGTAGCTGACTAGACCGCCCGCGATATCCCGCGCGCCGATCCTCTGCTTGAGGATGGGAATCGAGAGAAGCGCAAGCGCGATGGCCCATGTGTAGTTCAGCGGCTGCGCGACCTGCGCCGGCAGCAGGTCGTAGGCCTTGAACAGCACGGCGTAGTAGAGGAAGGGATTGAGAAACCCGAGCCCCGCAGACTTGAGGCACTCCCGCCACGGGCACGGGAAGACGCGCCCAAGCCTGCCGGTCACGACGAGGATCGCGCCGAACAGAGCCGTCGCGACGAGCGACGAGTAGAGAAGCAGCTGCGCGTGGTCCAGGTACCTCAGAGAGAGCTTGAAGGCCGAGGCTACGGTCGACCACAACAGCACGGCCGCCATCGCATAGAGATAGGCCTTCCGCTGCTCACTCATGGCGCCTCGCTGTGCCGGAGTTGCGAATCCGGCACGTCCCGGCCCGCTCATTCGGAGAAGAGCAGCTCGCCCTCGCCGTACACCGCGACCGGATAAGAGGTGATGTCGAACGGGTCACCGTTCCAGCACGTGAAGGACGCCCACTTCCCCCTATCAAGCGACCCGAGGAAGCCGTCTATGCCCAGCAGCTCCGCGTTCTTACGCGACACGAGTTCGATGGCATGCTGCTTGGAAAGACCAAGCCTCGTGAACCAGCGTGTCTGCAGAAAGAGCAGCCGAGTCAGGTTGACCGGGTTGTCGGTCATGAGCCCATACTCGACGCCCGACTCCATGAGATGGCGGATGTTGCGCCACGAGTCGTGCTTGAGCTCGACCTTGTAGGCAAGAGAGTCGGTCGGTCCGTAGATGACGGGGATGCGACGCTTCTTGAGTTCCGCGAAGATCTCGGGTTCGTGCACGTCGCCCGCGTGCTCGACGGTCACCTTGAGCTTGAACTCGTCGACGATCCGCAGGAGCGCCGCGATGTCGTCTATCTTGTGCACGTGCACGCGGAGCACCTGCTTCCGGGAGAGCACGTCTCGGAGCACCGCCTCCTCGGCGGTGAAGGTGATCTCGTCCTTCTTCGCGCCCCTGGCCCTCTTGTGCTTCGCCATCTTCTGAGAGACGTCCGTCAGCTTCGAGCGGAGTATCGCCAGCGCGCCCATGCGCGTCGACGGCCGCGTGCCCTTCCAGGCAACGGTAGACATCGGGTTGTATCCGAACGCCGCCTTGACGCCGGCCCTCGCAACGAGCGCATCGGTTGAGTTCTTGGCGTAGTGCCTGATGACGGCCGAGAGACCACCGATGATGTTCCCGCTCCCGGGCAGGACGCACGAGTAGAGCACACCGGCCTCGACCGCATCCATCAGCGCCGCGTCGTCCATCTGCACGGAGTCCAGAGCGTCAGGAACCGCCAGGATGGAGTCCATGTGCTCGTTGGCCTCGGCCTCCGCGCCCGGCTCTCCCGCACGGACCATCGCAATGTGGCTGTGCGCGTCGATGAAGGACGGCGTCACGACCGGGAAACTCCCCAGGAGCTTGCCCTTCTTCTCCTTTGACACCCCGGTGACCTTTGTCCCGTCGAACACCAGATAGGCATCGTCCACGACCTTCTTGCCGGTGTAGATCTTCTTCCCTCGAACGCAGTTCATCGGCCACTCCTCAGGTATGGTCGCGGCCGCGACATCGCGGCCGCAACGTTCTCCCTCCACTATCTGTTCCAGTCGGGATCGTCAAAGCGCTGTATCTCAAGAAGGTACCCGTTCGGGTCCCTCAGGAAGCAGTGGTAGATGCCGTACTCGGGGTTGGGGGCAGGCTCGCGCTCGAACTCGACTCCGCGCCCGGCAAGACGCGCGTGCCACGCGTCGACATCGTCCGTGACGAGCGTCAGGATGACGCCGGCGGGCCTCTCAACATCCTCGCGGCCGCAGAAACCCAGGTAGGCGTTCTCAGCCGTCCGATAGATCCGGCAACCACCCTGGTCGAGGACGAGAGGCAGGCCGAGGACCTCCTCGTAGAACTGCGCCGTGCGCGCGAGGTCACGCGTATAGCAGAAGGTGCTCTGCGCGTCTATTGAGGTCATCCCCGCCCCTCCGCCACTCCGTTATCCGCCCGGGCGCTTCCAGAGAAAGGTCTGAGTCTAAGAGCGAGGAGCAACGTCGGTCAAGCGCCGTGGGAGGACGTGTCGTTGGGAGGACGTGTGTGGGAGGACGGCACGATGCTCCGCGCCGAGAGCGGGCACGGAGTCCACAGGTCTCCCAAACGGCCTCCAGGAGCCCTATGGAGGCCTGTTTGGCCCCTCAGGAATACTCTACTTGGGCACAACTCTTGCATCTTGTCCAGTTGTCAAGAAGACCACGGCACAAGGCCGTCCGGCTGGGCGGCTCCCCGGGGGAGGTTCAAGGAATGTCGGTTCCGAAGCAGGTACTGGTTGCAGAACGCGACCCATCTGTCCTGAGCCAGCTGGCCCGAGCGCTGCGCAGCGCGGGCTACGCGACGTCCGAGGCAGGGACGGGCAGAGAAACCCTCAGGTTCGTCCAGATGGAGCATCCGGACCTCGTGGTTGTGGGTCTGCATCTTCAGGATATTGGCGGCAGGGACCTTGCTCGGATACTCGAATCGAACGGGACGTCTGAGCCCGTGAGAACAGTGGTGGTGTGCGACGCGAGCATCCCGACCGACGATTGCGCCTTCACGGGTGGAGCGATCGAGAAGCCGGTCCTGCGCTGGACGAGCGTGGACGAGGTTGTAACCAGAGTCAACGAGATGTTCGACCTGTCCGTCAGCAAGGATCCGGACCTCTTCATGGAGCCGGTCTCCTGCGGTGCGGTCAGGATGGATCCCGGCGACCTGACCGTCGAGATCGACGGATTGCCGATCGACCTCTCCGAGCGCGAGTTCCGCTTCCTGCACACGCTCGCTCTGAACGGTGAGCGAACGTGCACGCGGGAAGAGCTCAAGCATCTCGTCTGGGGAACGGAGGTCGAAGTCGTGGGGCGGACGGTGGACGTTCTGGTCAGCAGACTGAGGTCGAAACTGACTTCGGCGACCGGCCGCGAGGTCATCTCGACCATACGGGGAATCGGCTACCGATTCACCGGTTGACCGAGTGGCCTGGGCTCGAGCGCCTGGGCCGAACCGCCCGTTCGGAGCAGCAGCAATCATCAGTGCCACAGGCAGACGCAAGGGCGCGACCTCGTCAGCGAGGCCGCGCCTTTCTGCTGGGATGCGCCATCGCCGGCCCTGAGCTCCGGCAGCCGGCTCGAGACCGTACGTCAAGGCCCTACCTGTAGAGCGCCTTGATCATACCCCACGTCCCTTCATCCTCCATGCCCGTCTCGTCGCACGGCACGTATGTCGTGCGGATCAGCGATGGACACGACCCGGTCACGGTGACCAGCCACGTCCCGACCATCTCTACGCCCCCGTGCTCGGAGTGCTTGACGATGCTCAGAGTGTAGTCGCCCGGCTCAAGCCCCGCGATCACAACCTTGATGTCGAAACAGCACAGGCAATCGCACCCACCCTCGATGAGATGCTCGTACTCGTGAACATCTATCCAGAAGCCGTCCTGAAACACATCGCTGTCCACCGAGCAGCAGCAGTTGTACATGGTCTGCAGGTGTGATATCTCGATCGTGCCGTCCGACGTCTCCAGTCGAACCTCTTCGTCGCATGTCTGCGCGGAGGCGAGCGAGACCATGAGCAGTGCGACAAGTACCGCAGCCACGGTGTGGTTTCTCACCCTGACCACCTCCCTTGGTTCCCATTGGGCGATCGGATCTCATTCGCTACTGGAAGAGCGCCTTGATGGTGCCCCAGCTATCGGGCTCCTCCGAGATCGCCGTGTCGACGCACGCGTCGTAGGACGTCTCCACCGACGGGACGGAGTAGCCGCTCACTGGGACGGTCCATGTTCCGACCAGCTCGTGTGTCCACGTGCCGTCGAAGTTGTCGTGGACCTTCCACACGCTGACTGTGTAGTCCCCCGGCGGAAGCCCGCTGATGGTCGCGTCCGCGGCGAAGCAGCAGAGGCAGAAGCACGGGCCCGCATCGAACATCTCCCACTCGAAGACCCCGATCTCGAACGCATCCTGCAGAACCTCGACCTCGAGCCAGAGACAGCAGTTGAAGAGAGCCTCGTGATGGTGCATGACGACCGTGCCGTCGAACGTCTCGAGCACGACCTCCTCGTTGCACTCCTGCGCCCATGCGGGGAATGCGACCAGGACGACGACTGTCGCTGCGATGGCGAAGAAGGATGTTTTCAAAGCGGACCTCCTTCCTCCATGTGCCGGCCTGCGCCCTGTGCGGAGCGGAGTGACGGAGCGGCCGCGAAGCGCGAACGTGGACTGCTTGTGAACGCTGACCACGGACGCCGTCGCAGACGACCGCGGGGGCACCACTCGGATTCTTGAGTGCGACCCATCGGTATTCTACCACCACCCGGAGGAACCGGCAAGCGGGGCAACTGAGAGCACGGTCAGCCTTCGATCACGCCGCCGCCGAGCACGACGTCCCCGTCGTAGAGCACCACGGACTGGCCGGGCGCTACAGCCCGCTGAGGCTCGGCGAAGGATACAGAGAGAATGCCGCCGTCAACGCGGGCGGAGCAGGTAGCGGGCGTCGCCGCGTAGCGGATCCTGGCCTCTGCCCGGAACTCCCGCGCGGGAGGAACGCCCGCGATCCAGTTGAGGCTGGAGGCCGTGAGCTCACGTGAGAAGAGTTCCTCGTCGTCACCGACGACGACGGCGTTGCGCGCCGCGTCTATCCGGACAACGTAGGTCGGTCTGGGACGCGAAAGTCCGAGACCGCTCCTCTGCCCTATCGTGTAGAGGACGATGCCCGCGTGATCGCCGAGCACGTTCCCGTCCCCGTCCTCTATGGAGCCGGGCCGCATGGCCTCGGGCATCATCAGGCGGAAGAACGAGGCGACGTCGCCGTCTGGAACGAAGCAGACGTCCTGACTCTCGGCGCGCTCCGAGACGGACAGCCCCGCGGCCCTCGCGACGTCCCGCACCTCGGTCTTCGTCATCGTGCCCACGGGCATCAGCACTCCGGGCAGCTGCTTCTGTGTGAGGACGTAGAGGAAGTAGCTCTGATCCTTAGCGCGGTCCCTCCCCTTCCGCAGGAGGTATGCGCCGCGCGGGTCGTCCCGCGCGACGACGGCGTGATGCCCCGTTGCGATGTGCGCTGCTCCGAGCGCGGACGCCTTCTCGAGGAACGGGTCGAACTTGATGAGTCGATTGCAGGTCACGCAGGGGTTGGGGGTCCTGCCCGCAGCGTACTCCGTGAGAAACTCGCGGACCACGGCTTTCTCGAACGCTCCACGCATGCCGAGGGTGTAGTGACGTATTCCGAGTTCTCCGGCGACTCGCTCGGCGTCCCTGATGGAGTCGGGGTCGCAGCACGTCCGGCCGCCGCCACTCTCGTCGGCGCCGCAGGGCCATATCTTCATGGTGAGGCCGATGACCTCGTGTCCCTGCTCCTTCAGAATGTGAGCAGCGACGGAGCTGTCGACTCCGCCGCTCATGGCAACTGCTATCTTCATGTCACCCGCTCACTTCGTAGCTCGCCCATCGATCAGAAGTCGTACCCCACGGTCACGTAGGTGCCGTGGTTGACCACCTGCTCGCTCTCGGTCCCGTCCGCGTACAGCTCCCGAACGAAGGCGGCCTCGACAGAATACTGCTCGAACCTCACCGTTCCGCCCACGCCCGCAGCGTATTCCGGGACCAGCTCTCTGTACTCGGGTTCGTCGGCGTTGTCGAAGTCAGCCCCTACCGGCATCGAGAAGCCGGCCCGAACGGTCAGTCTCCCGTCCAGGACGGTCCCCTCCGCGCCTATCGCAGCAGTCCCGAGCGCGCTCCCGAATTCATCTCTGCGCCCGTCGTTCTCGTTGCAGTCCTCGCACTCGCCGGTATCGTAATAGGCCGCGAACGACGACTGCGCCTTGGTCCATCTCTCGTGGATGTAGCTGACATAGAAGGTGCAGTCGTCGACCGGCGTGTAGCGCGCTCCGACGACCGCCACCGGCTCGGTCTTCGTCGTCCCGCTGGTGACAGCGCCGCCCGATTCTGTGTGCCACTCGCCCTCCACGTCGACCTCCGTGCTGAAGCGGTAGCCGAAACCGAACTGCAATCGGTCCATCGCATCGAAGATCATGCCTATGGCGACCGAGGCCGCGATGCCGTCCATGTCGGCCGTGCGAATGTACCTCTGTTCCGTTCCCTTCTCGGTCGCGCTCTCGTTGAGGCTGGCTATCCCGGCGGCGATCCCTATCGCCCCCTGGCCCTCGGTGCCGATCCTCGCTGCCGCGAGCACTTCGAAGAAACGCAGACCTCCCTGGAAGACGCCATGGTAGGAGGCGCCATCCACGCGGCCGCTCAGCTCGAGATTCCTGTAGGACGGACAGGAGTAACCGAACCCGAGTGCGTACATGTCGGTGCGTTTGGCCGCGACGGCCTGAGAGAAGAGGAAGGCATCGTCGGAAGCATCCAGGTAGTTGTCTCCGTCCGGCAGGTAGTTCCTGGATTTCGCGTTGACGCGCATCGTGGCCTGCCCGGATACGCCCGGAATGTCCGCGATCACCGCTGGATTGAAGAAGTACGCGGCAACGCCCCCGGCCGCCGCGTTGGCACGGCAGAGGGCGGCTTCCTGCGCGTTCATGAAATGCGTGTACGTTCTGGGAACGTCGCCGATCGTGGTGCGAGACGCGATCGCGTCTTCGTCGGCAGATGCGACGACCGCCAGCGTGAGCACGGCGAGCGTCAGAAGGAGATGGCGCATGCTCCCTCCTATGTGGTTGTTGGGGGTGCGTCCGGCCGTGCCCGCACACAAAGGAGCGGGCT
>JBDRTQ010000118.1:0-2595 GCA_043823885.1 Candidatus Eiseniibacteriota bacterium
ACCTACGGCGGGCTCGGAAGCCACGGCGGCGGCTGTTTCTCCGGGAAGGACCCGACGAAGGTGGACAGGTCGGGTTCGTACGCGGCGAGGCACGTGGCCAAGAACCTGGTCGCGGCCGGATTGGCGCGGAGATGCGAGATCGAGATAGCCTACGCCATCGGCGTGGCGGAACCGGTCTCGATCATGGTTGACACGATGGGCACCGGCGAGGTCACCGACAGCGAACTCGTCGGGATCGTGAAGAAGCACTTCGACCTCAGGCCTGCCGCCATCATCGAGCGGCTGAACCTCAGACGACCGATATATCTCGCCACGGCCTCCTACGGTCACTTCGGCCGCGAGGAGCCGAACTTCACGTGGGAGCTGACGGACATGGTGGACGACCTGAAGAAGGGATAGGAACATGCCTCACGACATCAAGGACAGAGGTCTGGCTTCAAAGGGACGCGACAGGACCGAGTGGGCCTCTCAGAGCATGCCGGTGCTCGCCAGCATCGCCGAGCGGTTCGAACGGGAACGTCCTCTGGAGGGCCTGACCATCGGGTCGTGCCTTCACGTGACCACCGAGACCGCCAATCTGATGATAGCGCTCAAGGCGGGCGGCGCGTCGGTCTCACTCTGCGCCTCCAATCCGCTGTCGACGCAGGACGACGTGGCGGCACACCTGGCGGTGGACCACGGCGTGTCGATGTACGCGGTCAGGGGTGAGGACAACGAACGCTACTACGACCACATCCGTTCGATCCTCGATGAGGGCCCCTCGATCACACTCGACGACGGGGCCGACCTCGTCTCGACCATACACACGGAGAAGCGGGGGCTGATCCCGCGGCTTCTCGGAAGCATGGAGGAGACAACGACGGGGGTCATCCGGCTCCGCGCCATGGAGAGGGACGGTGAACTCAAGGTTCCCGTGATAGCGGTCAACGATGCCGACACCAAGCACATGTTCGACAACCGCTACGGCACGGGCCAGAGCACGATCGACGGGATTCTGCGCGCGACCAATGCGCTCCTCGCGGGAGCGACGTTCGTGGTCGCGGGCTACGGCTGGTGCGGCAGGGGACTCGCGAACCGCGCCCGCGGGCTGGGCGCCTCGGTCGTAGTGACCGAGGTGGACGCCCTCAAGGCCCTTGAGGCGACGATGGACGGGTTCCGAGTCATGCCGATGGACGACGCTGCGCCCGTGGGCGACATCTTCGTGACGCTGACGGGCGACATCCGCGTTCTGACGGGTCGGCACTTCGAGGCGATGAAGGACGGCGCCGTCGTTGCCAACTCCGGGCACTTCGACGTGGAGATCGACAAGGAAGCCCTCCGCAGGATGTCGACCGACGTGAGGACTCCGCGCGAGTCGGTGGAGACGTTCGTCCTTGCGGGAGGCAAGCGGGTCAACCTGCTCGGTGAGGGGCGCCTGGTGAACCTCTCGGCCGCCGAGGGGCACCCGGCCGCGGTCATGGACATGAGCTTCGCGAATCAGGCGCTGTGCTGCGAGTATCTCGCGGGGCTGCCCGAGAAGCTGTCCCCGGGGGTGCACGCGGTCCCCAAGGAGATCGACCAAGGTGTCGCGCGCCTGAAGCTCGCGTCGATGGGAGTGGGTATCGATACGCTGACGGCCGAGCAGATAGAGTACCTGGCGTCCTGGAAGGTCGGGACCTAGATCACGCCGGGGGGGGAGGCGTGATCGTGACGCCTACTTGGGCGCGCGGACGAGGATTCCGACGCCGACTCCGGTGAAGATGATGTTCGAGATCCATGCGGCCAGCCAGGGCACGAGGATGCCCTGGCGGCCCAGTACCTGGCCCACCTGCAGCACTCCGTAATAGAAGAACGAGATGGTCAGCGCTGCGGCGAACGAGAGCGCGAAACCGCTGCGGCGCGCCCCGGCCGCGAGTGTCCCGCCCAGCAGCGTCATGATAACGGCGACGAACGGGAAGGACAGCTTGAGCTGCAGTTGCACTGCCAGATTGCGAGCGTCGTTGCCGCTGGCCCGGAGTCGCAGGATGTAGGACTTCAGTTCCCGGTACGGCATCTCCTCAGGTTGGAGCTTGCGGACATCCAGCTCACTGGGCAGGGGTTCCGAGTAGCCCGGCTCCAGTCGCTCGAAACTCGTCACTTCCTCGCCGGCCGCCGTGAAGCGGCGATGGCTTCCGTCGTAGAACACCCAGGATCCGTTCTCCCACATCGCCGACTGCGCGTCGATCCTGCTGGTCGGTCGGTGGGCCTCGTCGAACTCCTCGACGGTGACCTCCTCGAGCGTTCTCGTCCGCGAGTTGAGCCTCCGCGCGAGGAACATGGTTCCGTCAGGAGTCACGTACACCGGGTCGTTGGTGATGGTCTGGCTCGCTCGCCGCGTGATGCTCGTCTCCTGGATGAGAAGCCGATGACGGGTCGCCGGCGGCAGCACGACCTCCCCGATGATGACGTTGGCGAGACTGACGACAACGGACAGGGCGAGCACGGGCGCAAGGATCCTGTAGAGGCTGACACCCGAACCCTTGAGCGCCATCAGTTCGTTTCTGCGCGACAGTCCCCCTACCGCGAGAAGGGTCGCGAGGAGCATCGCGACGGGGGAGGTGAGGACGACGATCAGGG
>JBDRTQ010000119.1:0-2106 GCA_043823885.1 Candidatus Eiseniibacteriota bacterium
AACTGGTGGAACGTCGTCTACCCCGGCGAGACCGCGCAGGCGACGGTCAACGTCACGGTCGACCCCGGGTTCTCACTGAACGTCGGCATCATATTCGGCCTCGAGGGCGACGGCTACGGCGACCCGCCGCACTCCCTCAGCGGAACGCTGGTTGTCGACTGTGGCGTCGACCCGCTCCTGACCCTGCTTGCGCCCAACGGCAGCGAGGCATGGGGCGTGGGCGAGGTACACAACGTCAGGTGGGACCCGAGCGGCGTGCCGCTCCTTGTGGACATTCTCTGTTCAGGCGACGGAGGAGACAACTGGGAGGTCGTCGCGGCCGGGACGGAGGACGACGGCGAGTACGCGTGGACCGTCGACTCGCAGGTCTCGGACAACTGCCTCGTCAGGGTCACCCTCGCGGCGGACCCGGGCGTCGACGACGTCAGCGACGCGTCCTTCACCGTCTATCAGCCTGTCGACTGGCTCTCCATCGCGCTGGCGACCGGCACACTGGCCGCGGGTACGACGGCCCCGTCCGAGCTCCTCTTCGACAGCGAGGGGATGGCGGACGGCGACTACTACGCCGACATCGTCGTCACGAGCAACGGGGGCGACCCCGTAGTGATACCCGTAACGCTGTGCGTGGCGGCGGCCGGCGTCGACGACAGGATCCCGCAGAAGGCGGTCGTGTACGGCAACTACCCGAACCCCTTCTGGCCGTCGACCGGGATCGCCTTCTCCGTCCCGAGTACCACGCTGGTCAGACTATCCGTTTACACGGTGAGCGGCCGGCTGGTGAGGACGCTTGCCGATGAGATGTTCGGCTCGGGCCGTCACGTCATCCCGTGGGACGGAAGCGGCGCGTCCGGGGAGAGGCTGCCGGCAGGCGTCTACTTCTACAGGTTCGAGGCCGGCGACGCCGAACTCACCGGCAAGATGGTGCTGCTGCAGTAGCGCTTGCCGACGAGATATCTGCCGGCACGCAATGGCCGGCACGCAATAGAAGAGGGCCGCCCGATCCGCTGGGCGGCCCTCTCGCTTCTCTCCGCCCCGGCATCGCGCCCGGGCGTGTGCTGGTCTTCGTCCGAACTATCTCAGCACTATCATCTTCTTCGTGCTCGCGTTGGCTCCCGCCTCGATGCGGTAGAAGTAGATGCCGGCCGGCACGTGCCTGCCTGCCGAGTCCGCTCCGTCCCAGGCGACGTTGTGACGCCCCGCAGGGAACTCACGGTCCACCACGGTCGCCACTTTCTGTCCGGCGACGTTGTAAACCACGATCTTCGCCCTTGCCGGCGTCGGCAGGTTGAAGGCCATCGCGGTCCCGTCGCGGAACGGGTTGGGGCTGTTCTGCCTGAGCGCGAACACTGTCGGCGTCTCTCCGCCGTCGATGCCCGTCTGCGAGAGGTCCAGGACGAGCGTCAGCACGTCGTAGCTGTCGTACCTGCTGTCGGTGCTCGCGACGTGCAGGTCGAACTCGACGATGGCGTCGGCGGGCGAGCCGCCGATGGTGACGCGGAACGGCGACGCACTGTTGTCGCCTGTGCTGCTTGCCGGGATGTTGCCGAACGTCGCGCCGCCGTCATCGATGAAGACGTCCGGATCGGAGGTGGTGAGCGTGCCCGTCACGCTCGTGGCGGTGCCGCTTCCGAGGTTGCTGAGAGTAACGACGATCTCGACCATCTCGAGCGGCTCCGCGTACCCGTCACCGTCTCCTCCGCCGGTGTCATCGATCGTGCTGCCGTCGATGACGAGCCACTGCGACGGTGCGTCCGGCCCGTGAGTCGTGAACTTCAACGCCTGGCCGCTCGCTATCGGGGCGGCGGCCGGGTCGTAGACCGCGTTGTAGACATACTGTATGCCCGTCGTCTCGGCCGCGTTCTCGATGCCCACCGTGCAGTTGTATGGGAACACCACCGTCTGGTACTGCATGACGATGTCGCTGTTCCCTCCGGAGGTCGGGTAGAAGATCGGGTCGTAAAGGATGACCTCGAACGTCTCCGGATTGGTGCCACCGTAGTGGGCGACCGCGTCGAACTGGCAGATCCAGCGGTGGTTCGCGCTGTCGTAGTACTCGTAGATGTCGCCGCCCTCGGCGGGGTTCAGGTCGGTCCAGAACGCGGCCAC
>JBDRTQ010000120.1:0-7701 GCA_043823885.1 Candidatus Eiseniibacteriota bacterium
GACCTCGCGCATCGTCTTGCCGCCCGTGAGAGTCGTCCCCTCCCCGCCGTCCGACGAGGCCTGGACCTTGGCCGGAAGATGCTCGGGGAATATCGTCTCTCCGCGGGAGAGCACAACAGCTCGCTGCACGGCGTTCTCGAGCTCGCGGACGTTGCCGGGCCACCCGTAGTTCATCGCCATGCGCACCGTGCCCGGCGACATCTTCTTGGGCTTGCCGCCCGACGGCGCGTGGACCCGCAGGAAGTAGTCTATGAGAAGCGGGATGTCACCCACCCTGTCGCGCAGCGGGGGCAGCGTGATGGTGACGACGTTCAGCCGGAAGTAGAGGTCCTCGCGGAATCTCCCCGCCGCGACCTCGGACTCGAGGTCCTTGTTGGTCGCAGCGATGACGCGCACGTCGACCTTGATGTCCGCGGACCCACCGACGCGCTGCACGATGTGGTCCTGCAGAAACCGGAGGAGCTTCGCCTGGAGCGCCTCGGACATATCGCCGATCTCATCCAGGAAGACAGTTCCTCCGTCGGCCGTCTCGAACTTCCCGTGCTTCTGACGAACGGCGCCGGTGAAAGCGCCCTTCTCGTGACCAAAGAGCTCGCTCTCGAGGAGTCCCTCCGGGATCGCGGAGCAGTTGACGGCGACGAGAGGTTTCCTCATGCGACTGCTCGACCTGTGGATCTCGCGGGCTATTACGTCCTTGCCGGTGCCGCTCTCGCCCAGAAGAAGGACCGAAGCGTCGCTGTCGGCCACGCGGTGGGCGATATCGAGCACGTCGCGGAGCGCGTCACTCGCCCCGATGATATCGGTCGCGAGTGCGAACTCGTCGCGGCCGTCCGCATCGGGCTCGGGCGTGCCCTCCATCCAGTGGCCGATCACGCGCCGCACCTCGTCGATGTCGATGGGTTTGGTGATGTAGTCGAAGGCGCCGAGCTTCATGGCGGTGACCGCGGTCTCAACGGAAGCGTAGGCCGTCATCATGATGACGCCGGTCTCGGGGCTCAGGCTCTTGATGCGTTCGAGCGCCTCGATGCCGTCCATGCCGGGCATGCGCAGGTCCATGACGACGAGATCGTGGAAGCCGGCCCGGAGCCGTTCCACCGCCGACTCGCCGTCGGAGGCCGTATCGACGGCGTGGCCGTCGCTCTCGAGGACGGCGCGCAGGAGTTCCAGCACGCTGGACTGGTCGTCGACGACGAGTATGTTGAGTGGCCCTGCGTCCATCCGCTCTCCTTGACTGCGAAGGCGCGCTACTCCGACTTCATCTCTCGGCAACGGGGAGCACGAGCGAAAACGTCGTGCCCTCGCCCTGCGCGCTCCTGACCCCGACCCGCCCGCCGTTCTGCTCGACGACGCGAGACACGACCGTGAGGCCGAGGCCGGTACCCCTGGGCTTGGTGGTGTAGAACGGCTCGAACAGCTTGCCGACCTCTTCCTCGGACATCCCCTCGCCCGTGTCGGCAACGCTGATGGTCACCGTGGGCGGACCGTCCGGGGAGCCGGTGCCCGTCGTCTCGATGGTGAGCGTCCCGCCATCGCCCATGGCCTCGATGGCGTTCAGGAGCACGTTCAGGAGCGCCTGCCGGATCTGCATGGGGTCGACGAGCACGTCCGGCAGACCCTCAGCGAGCTTCGTCTCGATGCCGACGCGCTTGAACTGGGCGTCCTCGGAGACGAGCGCCAGCGCCTCCTCTATCATGGTGCTGCAAGATACCGGTGTCCTGTCGGGCGTCACGGGACGCGCGAAGTCCAGGAGTTCCTGAACGACGCGGTCCAGCCGCTCGACCTCCTCGATCATGATGTCGGAGTAGCGCTCCTCCTCGGAACCGGGCTTGAACTTCGTCCGGAAGAACTGCGCGAACCCCTTCAGCGAGCTCAGTGGGTTGCGGACCTCGTGTGCGACGCCGGCCGCGAGCCTGCCGAGCGACGCCAGATGGCGTTCCCTCTCGACGGCCTGCTTGAGTTCCTCGATCTCGCGCAGGTCCTGGAAGAGCAGCACGGTCCCGGCGCGCTTGCCTTCTTCGTCCCGCAGGGAGGAGGCAGAGAGAGCGACGGGCACCGGCCCGGCACGACCGACCACGCGCGTCTCGGTCTCAAGAACCTCCCGCTCGCCGGTCAGTACGCGGTCGACCTCCGCCCGGTCCGCGTCGGGATCGACGCGCATGACATCGTCCACGTCCGCGCCGTCGACTACCGCATCGCCCAGCCCGAGGATCGCCCTCGCGCCCGCATTGACGGTCACGACGTGCCCGTCGGCGTCCAGAGAGACGAGCCCGCTCGTCATGCTCTCAATGATATTGCTCGTGTAGGAACGCATGTTCTCGAGGGCGGTCCGCGTGGACCTGTGGGTGGCTATCATGAAGAGAAAGTAGATGGCCGTGCCGCCCACGAGAAGCAGGACACCCGCGAGCATCAGCGTGTAGTTCCTGGAGGAATGGAAGGCGGCCTCGAGTCCGGTTGCGTCGAGACCCACGACGGCCGTGATGGGAACCGGCTTCTCGGGATCGACCGGCCGGCCGAGGAGTTCCTCGAGCCTGGCGCGGACCAGCTCGGGGTCGGCCGGAGCGACCGGAGCGTGGCGCCCACGCGGCCCCATCCTGCTGCGTGCTATCTGCCGGAGCCGGTAGTCCGCAGCCGCCGGAGGCGGCAGATCGATCGAGACGCGATATTCGTAGACGCGGCGCCCGCCGATCTCCACGATCCTCGTCCCGACCGCGACGTCGACCCGAACGCCAGTCGGCCCGCGTCCGCCGGGAAGCCCGATGCGTCTGACGCCGCCGGGAGCACCCAGGACGTCCGTTCTGACGTCGGCCTCCGGCAGGCGCCGGCCGACCTCCGCGCTGTCACTGTGTACGATGACCCTGCCATCACTATCCAGCAGGGCCAGGTAGGCGATGCCCGGGTGGGTCTCTGACACTTCTTCGAAGAAGGTGTGGATGCGGGTGGGGCGCCACGCGGGAGACATCAGCTCGGCCCTGAGGTCGGCGGAGGTGAAACTGAGTATCCCACGCGCCTGATACCACAGGATCTCGGACAGCTGCTCCCGCCCGCGGCCGATGTCGCGGTACGAGATGAAGGCCACGGCGATCGCCAGAAGGACGATGCCGATGACGATTGATGTGATAGGTAGATAGGCCGCTCGCTTCGAACTCATGCTGTCTTGCCTCCACGGCCATTAGACACCATGAGTTCCGAGGCGGGCAAGAGGAAAGCGGGGCTCCGCGGCGCAGAGGCCGCATGAGTTGCGGACGCCGGCCGCGTGAACTCGACGCAAACGCGACGCAGAAGGCTCAGTAGTGACCGAGAGTCCCCGAACTGCGTGCGCGCCGGCAGCCCCACTCGAGCACGGCGAGACCTGCCGCAAGCGACACGCCTGCCGCCACGGCAAGGAAGAGCAGCGAACCGCCGGACCCTGGCGCGGAGGAGCCCCCTGCGCCGTAGCGCGCGACGGCGAGCGCGTGTGTGGTCGGAAGCGCTTCCGCCCAAGCCTGGAGCCAGCGGGGCAGCATGTCGACCGGGAAGTAGACGCCACCGAGCAACCCCGCGGCGCCGCTCACCGCCCACGAGATCGGCTCGCCCTCCTTGGAGACCATGATGACGCCCGCGGACGCCAGCCCGGCCCCGCACATGACGAGCAGGTAGAGCCCCAGAGCAGCGACGAGCGACGGCGAGAATCGCAGGTTCAGCCCGATGAGGGCGGCGGCACCCGCCATGAGGAGCGCCCCGCCCAGGACCGTGATGGCGAGTTCGCCGGCGCCCGCAAGGAGCACCAGCACCGGCGACGGCAGGCGGGTGGTCAGGAGCAGTTCCAGCGTCCCCTGCAACTGCTCGCGCCTGACGGCGGAGCGGAACGAGTGCAGCCCCGACGCCGCCAGCGAGTGCACGAAGATGCCAACGACGGCGAACGACGAGTAGCTCATCCCGTAGTGCTCGACGAACCCTGGGCCCGCTCCGGCCACGACACGACCCACGAACGAGAACGTCACGAGCGACAGCACGAGCGATCCCAGACCGAGCGCGAGCTTGGCCCGGTAGCTCGCGTACGTGGCGAGTTCGCGTCTGAGGAACGCCAATGCCGATGCGAGCACCAGCGTTACCGGGCCTGCCGGTCCAGGTTCCGTCCTCACGCCCCGCCCCTCCCCCCGCCCAGCTCGATCACGGAGTCGCACCGCGAGGCGACCGTGCGGTCGTGCGTGGCCAGCACCACGGACCGTCCCGCGCGCGCACGGCGCTCAAGCGCTCCCCACAGGAGTTCGCGCGCGCGTTCGTCGACGGACGCGAACGGCTCATCGAGAACGAGCAGGCGCGGCTCCCCGAGACACGCCCTGGCCACGGACAGCCTGGCAAGCGCTCCGCGCGACAGGCTTCGGGCGGGCCTGGCGAGAAACCTCTCCAGATCCAGCTCGGCGGCGAGCCGCGTGATCTCCGCGGTAATGCGACCGGAACGAATGCCCTTGAGCCGTGCGAAGAAGGCGAGGTTGTGCCCGGCCGACAGGCGCCAGTAGAACGACCGGCCCGTGCCCAGCGACACTCCGATCGAGCGGCGAACAGCCGACTGCTCGGTCACGACGTCTCTGCCGAAGACGAACCCCAGGCCCGACGACGGCAGTACCAGTGTCGCGATGATCCTGAGAGCGGTCGTCTTGCCCGCGCCGTTCGGCCCGACCAGAGCTGCGAGCTGTCCCTCCGCCACGGAGGCCGAGACCCACGCGAGCGCGGGCACCTCTCGCCCTTTGTGCATGTAGCTCTTACACACTCGCTCCAGCCTGACCGCATGCGTATCGCTCATCGCCCCCCCGTGTCGCTCATGGATCACCCGTCTCGGGTCCGCCGTCCCCGGGTCCGGACGTGGCCCCGGGAGACATCGCGAGCAACCACGCGCTCACTGTGCCGCCCACCGGGGAGATGCGAACCAGTTCCGGCTCGGACGTCCCGACGAGATCGCACGCCATCAGCGCCGCGGCGCCCGCTACCCCGTCGAACCCCGCGCGCGCCGATCCCGTCTCGCCGTCCAGCAGGTACACACCCTCGACGTCCCAGAGCAGCAGGTCGAAGGTGGCGCCTCCCTGCGCATCGACCGACGGATCGGCCTCGGCGCCGGCCGGAGCCTCCCCATCAGCACCGCGCGAGGCCTCCCCCATGTCACCCACGAGGAGGCACGGGTCGTAGACGTTCTCGCGGGTCTCGAACCTCCACATGACCTCGCCCGACCCAGGGTCGTAGGCGTACAGAAACCCGTCGCTGCAGCCGAGGACCAGCTCGCTGCCGGGTCCCCCGTCGAGTTCAGCGGGGGTCAGGCAGTTCACGGGCTCTCCGGTCTCACGGAGCGCGTCTCTTATGAACCTGGGTATCTTCGAGTTCGTGAGATGCGACTCGTGTGACTCGACACCGAACTGCAGCCTGTCGAGGACCTCGCCGGTCCGGGCATCCATCACGACGACCGCGCCCGCGAAGCATCCGACCGCCAGCTCGGGGATGCCGTCGCCGAGGAAGTCCGCGACCACCGGCGCCGAACTGACCACTCCCTCCGGATTGAGCCGCTCGCGCCTCCCGAGCCCCACGTCCCACGCGAGTCCGCCGTCGCCGGAGAGACAGAGCAGATGGTTCCCGTTCTCGGCAACGAGGATCTCGTCCCTGCCGTCGCCGTCCACGTCCAGCGCACACGGGTGAGTGAACCCGCTCGCGAACGGGCCGGCGGCGGAGACCGCATCGCGGGACCAGAGCTCGCGCAGGTCGTCGCCGGCGAGAACCGCCAGAACGTCGTCCCGCTTCTTCCCCGCGGTGTAGACGATGCCCGGACCGAAGCCGTCAGGACCTCCGTCGCCCGGCAGCTCGCACACGCGCGCGCAGACCAGGTCACCGATGGCTCCGGCCAGAGTGGTTCCGCGAACGCGCTCTCCCGTCGCACCGTCGAGCACGGAGAGCTCGTGGCCGCACGCCACGACCACCTCGGCCGCCCCGTCGCCGGTCACGTCCGCCGCTACCACGCACGAGCGCTGGGGGAAGTCGGCACGCCAGAGCGCGTCCCCACTCGCGCCGTCGAGAACCACGACTCCGGACGGGTCGTTGCGCCGGCCGCCATGCAGCAGGATCTCGTATCGACCGTCACCGTCGAGATCCGCAGCCGACCCGCTGAGCAGAACCTTCCCCGCGAAGCTGACGGTGCGCTCCCACAGGAACTCGAGCGCGAAGCCGGGACCCGGCTCCGGCGGCAGCACGAGGTCCGGCGCGTGTGCGCCCGGCAGCGTCGGGCGGTTCGGGCCGGCCGCAACCGCGTCCGCGTGCACAGGACGGGGCGGGGCGGCGAGTACAGTCGCCGCCACCGCCACGCGTAGCCAGACCCGCAGCCTTCTCCTAGTAATCGACAAGGCAGACGTCCCTGTTCGAGCAGTTCCCGAAGTCGAACGCGCACTCGTCGACTCCACCGCAGTTGCCCCAGTCGATGAAGATGTAGCACAGCATCGACGCGGGAATCGCTCCCTCGGTCACCGAGGACAGGGAGCTGCCGTTGGCCATCTTGAGGTGCTTCATCGATATCCCTCCTCTTCGAAACAGCAGCGCCGTGCGGCACTACTGCGTGTCAATGATACAGCTGTCCGCGGTGACGCATCCGTTGTCCAGGTCGAAGATCCAGCACACGTCGGCGTTCGGACATTGCGAGTAGTCGACGAGGCAGATGTCGCTCACATCCCTCCGCGCCGCCGGCACCGAACGGACCAGCCCGTTCGCCACCTTCAGGTGTCTCATCCCATCACCTCCTCTCACCCATGTTGACACCGGCCGGACCATCCGCACGCGTCCCGCCCGACTCTCGCCCGGCGTCGAACTCGGGACGGATCACCATGCGCGCCGCCTCCGTCAGCCTCGCCCTGCTCTCGTCGGGAAGAGACGCGTAGAGCCACATCGATAGCTCCAGTATCCGCTGCGTTACCCGGCACCGAGGTCCCGACGGTCCGGCGAACGCTCCGCCGGCGGATTCGACGTCGTGCAGACACGCCCCGCCGCACAGCCCGAACGCCCAGCAGCCGGCGCAGGCGGCGGACCGTTGACCGAGCGCGTGAAGCAATCTGCCGACGGCGAAGCGGTCGAGCCCGCCGGCCACATCACCTACCGCGTAGCGCGCGTCCCCCGCGAACCGGTGACAGAGGTACAACCCACCGTCGTGGTCGACGGAGACGTAGCGGGCGCCGGCGGCACAGGGCACCAGACGCTGTCGACCCAGCTCCAGAGAGAGCACCGGCTCTATGAAGCACCCCGCCGACGGACGACGTCCCGCGCGTATCGACTCGAGCTCCGCGCGGGCAAGCTCGTCCAGCTCCCCGACGAGCCTATCGGCGAACCCGGCCGTCATCGGCCCGCCGCTCACGGGCGCCAGGTGGACGACCCCGAACCCGAGCCCCGCGAGATGCGCGACGAGATCCTTCAGAGCTACGGAGTCTTCGGTCACGGTCGCGCGCGCGCCCGGACGCATGCCCTCCGGGAACCCCCGGATGTTCGCGACGATCTTCTCGTACGAACCACCGCCGTCCGGGAACGGCCTGTGAACGTCGTGGGAGTCCGCGGGGCCGTCTATGCTCACGAGAACGCGGACGCCGACAACGTGGAGCATCTCTGCGACGTCCGGCGTGAGAAGCGTGCCGTTCGTCGTCATGTGAAACGAGACGTCCACCCCGAAGGTTCCCGCGCGGCCGCGCGCATACCGTGCCG
>JBDRTQ010000121.1:0-4653 GCA_043823885.1 Candidatus Eiseniibacteriota bacterium
ATACGCCGCCGGCGACGAGGTCTACCTCGCGCTGGACGCCGCGGCGAGCGAGTTCTATGTGGACGGCATCTACGACCTCAAGGGTGAAGGCGTCAAGAGAACCAGCGATGAGATGGTGGACTACTACGCCGGCCTCGTTGAGAGGTACCCCATCGTCTCGATCGAGGACGGGCACGCCGAGGACGATTGGGACGGGTGGAAGCTGATGACGGAGCGCCTGGGTGACACCATCCAGATCGTCGGTGACGACATCTTCGTGACGAACCAGGAGCGCTTGCTAAGAGGCGTCATGGAGGGCGCGGCCAACTCCATCCTCATCAAGCCCAACCAGATAGGAACGCTGACCGAGACGCTCGACACGATCGACATCGCGCACCGTAACGGGATGACCACGGTCATCTCGCACCGTTCCGGCGAGACCGAGGACACGACCATCGCGGACATCGCGGTCGCCGTGAACTCCGGCCAGATCAAGACGGGGTCGCTGTCACGAAGCGAGCGGCTGTGCAAGTACAACCAGCTCATGCGCATCGAGGAAGAGCTGGGCGAGACCGCAACGTACGCCGGCAAGACCATATTCGGTGTGAACGAATAGCGGCAGGGAGCCCGCGCAGGCGGATTCCGTCGCAGGCGCAATGAACCAGGTGGAGACAGCATGCCGACTCCAACAGGTGAGAACAGAAAGCGTGGCGCCAAGAAGGAGGAGCCGCGCTTCCTGCGGCGGACCTTCGAAGGCTACGGACGCGGCGCGCCCGCGAAGGTCCTGCGCATCCTGGGCTGGACCATCGCCGTCTGGTTCGTCTCGGCGATACTCCTCGGCGACTCTGGATTGTTCTCCATCCTCCGCATGAAGGGCATGAAGGGCGCGCTCCAGGACGAGATCAGCGCGCTCGAGCACGCGCGCGATGAGGCCGCGACCTACAACGACGACCTTCTGAACGACCCATGGACGGTCGAGAAGGTCGCGCGCGAAGAGTATGGCATGATCAAGGAAGGCGAGACCTGCTACCGCGTCGTGCTCGAGGAAGACGAGGAGTAGGCCTACACGCAGCGACCCGGGCTCTGACACCATGGCCCGGGCTCACACCGCAGCCACAACCGAACCCCCTACAAACGAGGTCACAGTGGATCCTCAGGCACTGCTGAACAGGGACGCAGCGATGCTGGCGGCGGAGCACAAGGTGCTCTGGGTAGCCTTCTACGCCTACGCCGCCGCTCTGCTCTGCTATCTCTTCCACTTCGTGCGCCCGAAGGCAAAGGCGTTCCAGATGGGCTCTAGCGTAGCGCTGATAGCCGCCGCGCTTCTGCAGACCGTCGTCATCATCATCAGGACGGTCCTCAAGGGCGCCCCGCCGTTCCAGAGCCTCTACGAGAGCCTGGCCTGGTTCGCGTGGTCCGTGGTGATCGCCTATCTGATCATCGAGTGGCGCAGGCGCGTCAGGACACCGGGCTTCTTCGTGTCGCTCATCGCGGGCGCCGCGGTGCTCTACGCGCTCCTGGGACAGAGCCCCGAGATCAAGCCGCTTTTCCCCGCGCTTCAGAGCAGTTGGTTCTTCTGGCACGTCGCCGTCGCGTTCGGCTCGTACGCCATCTTCGTCGTTGCGTTCGCGGTCGAGATCTCCTATCTCATTCAGCTTCTCCTGTGGAAGCTCGGGGTCAAGCTCGACTACGGGCTGACGCGCGAGAACATCTCGCGCTTCCACCGCTCCGTGCACCAGCTCGTTCTCTTCGGGTTCCCCATGCTGACGTTCGGGGTCATGTCGGGCGCCGCGTGGGCGAACGAGGCCTGGGGCGTCTACTGGCAATGGGACCCCAAGGAGACGTGGTCGCTCATCACCTGGTTCATGTTCGCGCTCTACCTCCACACGAGGGGCCGGCCGACGTGGCGCGGCGCGCCGTCGTCGGTCATCATGGTCCTTGCGTTCCTGTGCATGGTGACGACGTTCGTCGGCGTCAGCTGGCTGGCGAAGCTCTTCGGGATACCGAGCCTGCATCTCTACGGATAGCGCATGCACACACTGCTCAAGTCCTACCACACGGTCTGTCAGTCCAGGTGGCTCTGGGTCATCACGCTCGTCGCAGTGCTGCTCTTCTCTGCGTCGATGAACTGGATGAGCCTGAAGTCGTACGACGACTGCTTCTACGCCCAGAAGGGCGTGGAGATGTGGCAGCGTGGCGCGATCTCCACGGTGACGTGGGCGGGCAGGACCGACTTCCAGTACCCGCCGCTGCAGTTCTGGCTGCTCGGCCGCTCGTTCGCGCTGTTCGGGAAGAACGACTTCGCCGCGAGGCTGCCGTCGCTCCTGATGGCGGTCGCCATACTACTCATGACCTACCGGATGGGTTCGGTCACCGTCGGGCGGCGGGCGGCGATGGTGGCCACCGCGGCTCTCATGCTGACGCCGCTCTTCGTCACGAACGCGCGGCGATGCCAGACCGACATTCCGCTCACGTTCTGGATGACGCTCGCGATGCTCATCTACATAGAGGGCATGGCGAAACCGAAGCTCCACGCGCTCATCGCCATCCCGCTGGGCGCGGCCGTGCTAACGAAGAGCGTGCTGGGTCTCTTCCCGCTGATCGTGGTCCCGGCCGCCGTTCTGGTGCCGGCGCTGCGCAAGACTCTCAGGAATGGATGGCTCTGGCTGGGGCTCGGGCTGGGGCTGGCTCTGGGCGCGTCGTGGAGCATCCATCAGTACATGAACTTCGGCGACGCGTTCATGTCGTTCCACTACGGGACGATGGTCTTCTCGCGGACGTCTCAGCCGTTCGACCTTACGGGTGTGCTGACCGACTATCCCCTGCTGCTGATGGAGCACTACCAGCCGATAGTGCTTCCGGCGCTCGTGGGACTCGTCTTCTTCGTCATCGACAAGTTGCGCCGCAAGCCCGCCGAGGTCCGTCCGCTCTACCGCTCTCTCATCGCGCCGCGAGGCCGGAGCTCGGAGGCCGACCTCATCATCGTGTGGGCCGTGCTGCCGGTCATCCTCTACTCGTTCTCGGGGTTGCGTCACATGCGCTACCTGTTCCCGCTGCTCCCGGCGTTCGCGATCCTCGCGGGGTACCTGGTTGCGTCGAGGGCGAAGAAACTGGTGGTGCCGCTGTGCTGTTACGTGGTGCCGATCCTGAGCATTGTGTCGGCCTTGATCTACTGGTTCAGCCCGGGCCTTCTGGCCGGCGACAACAACCAGGTCTTCAAACAGAGGATCGATGTGGCCCGCGCGCACCTCGAGCCAGGGACGACTCTTCCCTACATCGGCGAGGAGTACTGGCCCGAGGCCAATCCGTTCCTGTACTACTGGGACGTGAAGCTCGAGAAACCGGGCGACACTGCCGGGGAGGCGGTCGCGAAGGCGCTGGCCTCACCGCATCGTTCACTTGTCTGCGTGCGCGGCAGGCTGAACGAGGTGGCTGGAACGGGAGCCGAGTACACGACGATGGTAGAGGGAAAGGGGTGGGCCTGGCTGAGATTCCCCCTCCAAGAAACGAGGACGCAATGACGCCATCAGGCACCGAGAAGAGAAGCTCGCGTAATCCGATAGCACGGATGTTCGTGTGGATAGGACGCGAACTCACGAGGATCCGGTTGACGGTCTGGCTCCTGATCGTCATGTGGGTCACAATGGTCGTCGGTTCCATCTTCCCCCAGGGGTACGGCCCGGAGACCTACATCGAATCGTGGGGTGAGGCGAAGTACGAGCTCTTCTCGAGGTTCGGGCTTCTGAACCTGTTCCACTCGAAGTACTTCCTCGCCCTGGGACTCATTCTGCTCCTGAACCTCGTCTTCTGCAGCGTCATCAGGTGGATGAGGCGCGGTGGCGGCGGCATGGCGTTCGGTCCTCCCTCCCATGCGAGGACGCTCACGCTCGCGGGCGGAGGCGCGGCCGCGGCGAAGAAGACCCTCGTCGCTGGCGGCTACAAGATCCTCAGCGAATCGGACGAGGCCATTACAGCCAGGCGCGGCCCGTGGCCGGAGGGCGTGAGCCTGCTCTACCACCTCGGTATGGGGGTCGCCATCGTCGGGTTCATCCTCTCGGCGCTGTTTTCCTTCGAGGGTGACGTCACGCTCTATCCAGGCGAGCCGGAACGCGTTCCGACGGTCAGCGCCGACACGGGATTCCATGGCTTCACGCACGGTGACGCCGACACGCTTCTGCCGGACGACCGCTACGTCGAACTCACGCTCAAGGAGTTCATCACCGAGTGGGAGCTCTACAAGAATGAAGTGAACCCAGACGGCAAGTACTATCCGAAGGACTGGATGAGCGACCTCGCCATCGTGGACGACGACGGAGCTTCCTCCGAGAAGATGGTGGAGGTCAACCGGCCGCTCCGCGTAAGCGGCCTGACGTTCTACCAGATGGCGTACGAGCAGGAGTTCGATGTCGTCGTCAGCGCCGGGGGCGTGGAAGTCGAGCGCGTCCGAGCCAATGCCTACGTGCCGTTCACGCTCGATTCGATCGGCGGGATGTTCTTCCCGGGGACCATGAGGGTCGGGACGCTCTACGAGAAGTACCAGGAGACCAGGCCGGTCGTACCGCACGTGACGCTGTCGTGGCAGCCGCCGGAGGAGACGGTCGAGGCTGACGACGCGATGCTCGCTGACGCCGGCGAGGAGTCGGAGGCGGCAGAGGCGGACACGGCCGCGGCAGA
>JBDRTQ010000122.1:0-8960 GCA_043823885.1 Candidatus Eiseniibacteriota bacterium
TGGCGTTGGCCGGGGGCACCAAGATGCCCGAGAGGCCCGCCCGGGCGGCCGCGACTGCCATCGGCAGCACGCCCCGCACGCGCCGGGTGGACCCATCGAGCGCAAGCTCTCCCATGACGACAAGGCGCCCGAGCGCACCGGCCTCCACCTGGCCGGTCGCCGCCAGGATGCCGAGCGCCACCGGCAGGTCAAAGCCGGCTCCTTCCTTCCTGATGTCCGCCGGGGCGAGGTTGATCGTCACGCGCTCCATCGGAAACCTGAACCCGGAGTTCCGTATCGCGGAGGCCACGCGGTCGCGCCCCTCCCGCACGGCGCTGTCACCCAGGCCGACCGTAGAGAAGGAGGGAAGCCCACGGCTGACGTCCGCCTCGACTCTGACCACGTATCCTTCGATCCCGATCACTCCGCCGCTCAAGACTCTCGCCAGCATCGTCACCACCCCCTCATGTCCGCACCGAACGCCCCGACGATATGCTCGACGACGAGCGTAAGCCCGCCGCGCTCCACCCTCACCTCGACCACGTCGAAACGTGCCGACCTGTCGGTCAACCGGCGCTCCGCGAGGAAACCGGACGCGGCGCTGACTATGTGACGCATCTTCTCGGTCCCGACCGCCTGGCGGGGTGGTCCGTACCGCACGCCGGACCTGCACTTGACCTCGACGAAGATGATCGTACGATCCATCTGGGAGACGATATCGATCTCGTGTCTTCGAAACCTGTAGTTCGTGGCGAGTATGGCGTGGCCCTTCATCTGAAGGAAGGCCACGGCGATCCTCTCGGCCAGCTCGCCGAGCCGCACGTTGGACATGGAGATGCTCCGCGGGGGATGCCGGTGGAACAGGGGGCGCTTCAATGGGGAATGCCGGTGGAACAGGGGGCGCTTCGGGGTTAGCACTACCTCCTGGTGGAGATGCCCGCGTGCAGGCGCACGTAGCAGCGCTTGTAGAGACCTCGGAGCTTTGAGAGTTCGTAGGACTCTAGCCGCTCCTTCTCGCACGCTATCTCCCGCGCGATCCGTTCCAGGCGCTCGGGGTCGGGCGCCGACAGGAGCGCCGCCCGGAACCCCGCATAGAGTTCGGACATTCCGCCTGCCGCGTCGAGCACGACACCGAACGAGCGGCGGTGGATCTCGCAGGGACCAAGACGCATGAGGGCCGAGATGTGCTCCTTCGTGCCGTAGCCCTTGTGGCGGGCGAAGCCGTAGCCCGGATACCTCTCGTCGAGTTCCACGAGCATCCTGTCCCGCGTGACCTTGGCTATGATGGACGCGGCGGCGATGGCGGTCGACTTGCCGTCGCCCTGGTTGATGGCGGTCTGCGGGAAACCCAGTTCGGGAACGGGGTCCCCGTCCATGAGGACGTGGTCCGGCGTCACGCCGAGCCCCGCGAGGGCCTCGCGCATCGCCCGGTGCGTGGCCCTGAGGATGTTGATCTCGTCGATGACGCCCTCGGACACGATCCCGGTCCCGACCGCGACGGCTTCGCCGCGGATGAGTCCGAACAACTCCTCGCGCCTCTCGGCGGTCAGCTTCTTGGAATCGTCTATGCCTCGGATGGAGAGGTCCCTGGGGAGAACGACCGCCGCGGCCACTACGGGTCCTGCCAGAGGCCCGCGCCCGGCCTCGTCGACGCCGGCCACGTGCTCGGCGCCCGCTTGCCAGCGCTCGACCTCGCTCCTGCGCATCCGCTCCTCCCGCTCGCACGCGTAGCGCTCGGAATCTCTGCGGCGCACCAGCCAGTCGCACAGGGCCTGCACCCCCTTGCGGGGGTCGTTCTGCAGCGCGAACCAAAGAGAGTCGCCGGGCTCTGGGCGAGCTCCGGCGACGTACTCGCAGACTTCTCGAACGGTCATGCCGGAGAGTTCGGGCGCTACGCCCGGCGCGCGGTCCGACTCGGCCGCATCGGGGGAGGCGTCCCCGTCGCCGTGCCTGGTCTCGGATTCAGCCATTGCCCGCGTCTCTCACGAAGGGGACGTTCTACCTCAGGTCACGAGCCTTGGTCTTCGCAGCCTTGCCGGTCCGCTTCCTCAGGTAGTAGAGCTTCGCCCTGCGCGCCTTGCCCTTGCGCGTAACGACTATCTGCTGGACGTTCGGCGAAGAGATCGGAAAGACCCTCTCGACGCCTATTCCCGACGCCACCCTCCGCACCGTGAACGTCTCGTTGGGTCCGGTGCCCTGTCTCGCCAGGACCGTTCCCTCGAACGCCTGCGTCCGCTCCTTGTCGCCCTCGCGGATGCGAACGTGCACGCGAACGGTGTCGCCGATCTGGAACTCGGTGACTTCCTCGCGCGTGTAGCCGCGTTCTATCTCTCGCACTCTCTCGTTCATGTTGACTCCCTGTGACTTACGCCCATCGTTGCTTCTTCTACTCGGTCTTCTCGTTCGCGTCTTCCCGCTCTATCTCACCGAGGATCTTGATGTCCTCGTCGGTAAGCTGTGCCGCTTCCAGCAGGTCCGGCCGCCTCTCCTTCGTCACGCGCAGTGCGGCCTTCCGTCTCCAGAGCCGTATCCGCTCGTGGTTCCCCGACAGGAGCACTTCGGGCACCCGCTGTTCTTCGTAGTCCTCCGGCCTGGTGTAGACAGGCGGCCCCAGCAGCCCGTCGAAGTGGGAATCGGTCTCGGCGGACTCGATATCGCCGAGGACCCCCGGCACCAGGCGAGCCACCGCATCCACGATGACCATCGCCGCTAGCTCTCCGCCGGTCAGAACGTAGTCGCCGATAGAGACCTCGTGCGTGACCAGAGAAATGACCCGTTCGTCGACGCCCTTGTAGCGCCCACAGATGAGGACGAGCCTCTCACACCCGGCGAGCTCAGCCGCCAGAGCCTGGTCGAACAGCCTGCCGCGCGCCGACAGGAGGATGACGGCAGTGGAGTCGCTGGATCCCTCCGCAAGCACGCTCTCGGTGGCTTCAAAGATCGGTTCGGGTTTCATCACCATCCCGCTGCCGCCACCGTAAGGGTAGTCGTCGGCGGTCCGGTGCTTGTCCCTGGCGAAGTCCCTGATGTTCGTCAGGCCCACGGAGATCAGTCCCAGCTCCTGGGCCAGCCGGAGAATGCTCTCGCTCAAGGGGCCCTCGAACATCTCCGGAAAGAGCGTCAGAACGTCTATCCTCAAGAGATGCCCCCTAAGCCAGTCCCTCCATCAGGTGAATCACCATCCTGCCCGAGTCGAGGTCCACGCTCTTGACGACTTCGTCGATGACCGGGAGCAGGATCTCCTTCTCGCCGTCACGAACGACGTAGACGTCGTTGGCCGGCATGTGCATCACCTCGGCGAGCTTCCCGAGGTACTCGTCCTCGTCCGTGTAGACGTCGATCCCGACTATGTCGGCCACGAACCAGCGGTCTTCCGCCAGCGGGCCGATCTGCTCTCTCGTCAGCCAGACCGTCGAGCCACGAAGGGCGTTGGCGTCCTCCACGGTTTCCACATCCTCGAACTTTACTATCTTGCGGGCCTTGTGATCGCGCGCGCGTTCTACGGTGAGAATGCTCTCCCCGCCTCCGCGGCCGGTGACCCTGAGTTCGAGCGACTCGGTGACGACCTCCAGCAGGTCCCTGGCCAGATCGACGACCACTTCTCCCTTGATACCGTGTGGTCGGGTTATCGCTCCCGCCTCGATCCAGTCGTCGAGCTGTTTCATCGGACGACCCTCGGAAGCGGACGCTCCGGCACTCGGCAACCCGGAGAACGCCTAGTCAATGATCTCGACCGTGGCCTTCTTCTCGGCCTTCGTCGCGGCTGCGCCGATGATCGCACGCAGCGCCTTCGCCGTACGACCGTTCTTGCCGATGACGCGGCCCTTGTCCTCGTCAGCAACCCTGACCTCGTAGACGATCATGTCACCCTTGGTTCCTTCGGTGACGGTGACGTCGTCAGGTCTGGTCACGAGACCTCGTGCGATGTACTCGACCAGTTCCTGAAGTGAGAGGTCTGTACGGTCTGTGGTTTTGGTCTCGTCTTCAAACATGGCATTGGACCTTTCCAGGAGACTCGGTATGAACTCCTGCTACCCCTCTGTCTTCTCCGGCTCGGCTGATGTCTCTTCAGCCTCCGGTGCCTCTTCCGGCGTCGATGCTGCCTCGTCCGTCGCCGGTGCCTCCTCCGGCGTCTCCGCAGTCTCCTCACCGCCCGATGCCGCCGCAGCGTCGGAGCTGGTAGCGTCCTCCGCTTCCACCTGCGGTTCCGCCGCGGGCTCTACCGCCGCCTCCTCGGCGCCAGTCGCCTCGGATCCTGCGTCGCTGGCCGCGGGCTCCACCTTCTCCTCGTCGGCCACCTTGGCGGCCTTTTTCGCCGCCTTCGTGTCGTCCTTCGTCCGCTTCTGCATGGCGACCATGGCCTCCATCCGCTTGCGGGCTTCGTCCTCGATGTGGCGCACCTCATCGTAGGACTTACCCTGGCGAACGTGATGCCAGGTCTCCATGATGCCTACCCGAGAGAAGAGCGATTTCACCGTCTCGGTCGGCTTCGCACCCTTGCTGAACCAGTCGAGCACCTTCTCCGTCTCGACCTTGATGTCCGCGGGCTCCTTGAGCGGATCGTAATAGCCCAGCTGATCGATGAACCGTCCGTCCCTGGGCGACCTTGAGTCGGCTACCACGATCCGGTAGAAGGCCATGTGCTTCGCGCCCTTGCGCTGCAGTCTGATTCTTACCGCCACCAGTCGTCCTCCACGTCTACTCGTTTCGTCCGGTGTCCGCGCGTGCCAGGGACCGTGCAGTGCCATCACACGCCGAACGGTGTCATGCCGGGGATCTTCCCGCGCTTCCCCAGCTTCCCGAACTGTTTTGCCATCTTCTTCATCGCGTCGAACTGCTTGAGGAGACGATTGATGTCCTGCACGGTCGTCCCGCTCCCCTTCGCGATGCGCCTACGTCTGCTTCCATCGATCACGACCGGGTTACGCCTCTCTCCCGGTGTCATCGAGCTGATGATCGCTTCCACCCGTGCCAGCGCCCGTTCGTCGATGTCGACACGCCCCATCTTGCCCATGCCGGGCATCATGCCGACCAGCTGGTCGAGAGGCCCCATCTTCTTGAGCGCCTGAAGCTGCTCCGCGAAGTCCTCGAGCGTCAGGCTCTCTTTGAGGATCTTCTCTTCGAGCTTCGCCGCCTCGTCGAGGTCGGTGACCTCCTTCGCGCGCTCCACCAGGGTGACAACGTCGCCCATGCCGAGGATCCGCGATGCCATGCGGTCCGGGTGAAACGCCTCGAGCGCATCCAGCTTCTCGCCCACGCTGGCAAACTTGATGGGTTTGCCCGTAACAGCACGGAGGGACACTGCTGCGCCCCCGCGCGTGTCACCGTCGAGCTTCGACAGGACGGCACCGGTGAAATCGAGCCTTCCCGCGAATTCCGACGCGACGTTGACGGCGTCCTGGCCGGTCATACTGTCCAGGACGAGCAGGATCTCGGATGGCCTCGTGGCCGTTCGGATCCGCTCGAGCTCGGACATCATGTCGTCGTCGACGTGCAACCGCCCCGCGGTGTCCAGAATGACGATGTCCGACCCCGTCTCTCTGGCCGCGCGAAGCGCCGACGTCGCGATTCCGACAGGGTCCGCGCCCGCCTCGCCTGTGTGCACCGGCAGGCCAAGCTGTCCGCCGAGCGTGGCCAGTTGGTCCTGAGCCGCCGGGCGGTACGTGTCCGCCGCGGCGAGCATCGGACTCTTCCCCCTGCGCCGGAGGTAGTTCGCCAGCTTCGCGCAGAACGTCGTCTTGCCCGACCCCTGGAGCCCCACGACCATCACGACCGCGGGCGCACCCGACGGGATCCGGAACGGATCCGCGCGTCCTCCGAGCAGCTCGACCAGCTCATCGTGGACGACCTTGACCATCTGCTGGCCCGGCGTGATGCTCTTCAGAACGTCGTCGCCGATCGCTCGCGCCTTTACGTCTTCCACGAACCGGCGCGCGACCTTGAAGTTGACGTCAGCCTCGAGCAGCGCTCGGCGAACCTCCCTGAGCGCCTCCTCGATGTTGGCCTCGCTGAGTCTTCCCCGTCCGGTCAGCGACCTGAACGCGCCCTGGAATCGCTCCGAAAGCTGTTCGAACATCCCGTGCGTCGCCTTCCCGTACAGGTTCCTCACACCCCGTGTAGAACGCACCCGGCAGCGCGTCCCGTGCAAGAGGGTTACGGGGCAGAAGGCCAAACAAGCCGATGACGCCTGACAGGGGTACAGCACTCCACCGCCCCGGCAAGCCGTCAAGCTTCGGGCCCGCAACTGATACGACCTAGAGAATATACCAAAGGGGAAGATATCGCGCAAGTGGAAACAGAGCGGCCCAGGCACTGCTGCGGGTGGGTCCCGAGCAGCCACGGCGTGCAGCGCGGGTGCGCCCTACGCCAGCACTGACTCCCCGGCCTCCCTCAGTGCCACGAGCGCCCGTCCGGCGTCCGGAGCCCCGAAGATCGCCGAGGCGGCCACCAGTACCTCCCCGCCGTTCTCCACGACCATCGGAGCCTGAGAGGTCCCGATGCCGCCGTCTACCTCGATCAGAAAAGCCAGGCCCCGCTCGCGCTTCCACCGCGCGACGGTCGCCAGCTTCGGCATCACGTCGGCGATGAAGCTCTGGCCCGCGAATCCGGGATTGACGGTCATGATGAGCGCCAGGTCGATGTCAGCGAGGAAGGGCTCCAGGTTCTCGGCCGGATTGGGCGGGTTGACCGCCAGTCCCGGCTTCGCCCCGCGCGACCGGACGAGGTCGAGCACGACCGACGGATCCTCGCACGCTTCGCTGTGAAAGACGATGTAGTCCGCCCCCGCGTCGACGAACGAGGACGCGTACGCGGCGGGGTCGGTGATCATGAGGTGCGCGTCGATGGGAAGCTCGGTGCACTTGCGCACGGCTTCAACGATGAACGGCCCCATCGTCAGGTTAGGCACGAAGTGGCCGTCCATAACGTCGATGTGTATCATGTCGGCCCCGGCGGCCTCGATGGTCCGGATTTCCGACCCGAGCCGCGTGAAGTCGGCCGCCAGTATCGACGGCGAGATGAGAACCTTGCGTTCCGCCATGTGCGCCCTCTCCCCTAGCTTCCTATTCTCAGAGTCACGCCTTCGCCCTCGACGACATGCGACCCCGCGACGGGATCCTGCACCACCACGACCTCCCGCGAACTCCGCCCGCGAAAGCGCTCGTACTTGACCGACCGCACGACGAGGCCGAGCCCCTCCACGATGAGCCTTGCCTCCTCGGCCGTCTTCCCGACCAGCGAGGGCATGACGAGTTCGACCGGCCTCGGGCCCAGGCTCACCAGCATCCGGACGCCGGTCCCGAACGACCTGACGGCGCCCTCACCTGGATCGGTCCCGACGACTCTGCCCCTTTCGACGGTGTTCGTGTGGATCTCCACGACCTCCTCGATGGCGAACCCGGCGTGTTCGGCGTCCAGCTGGGCCCGCCGGGCGTTGAGGCCCGCGAGCTTCGGGAGCACTCTCATGTCCGTCCCGGAGCTGACGACGAGCCCGACCGTCCTCCCCCGCTTGATCTGCGTTCCGACCTGCGGCGTCTGGAAGACGACCGACCCCGCAGGGACGTCGGGGTCCGGCCGTTCGGTGTCGACCCGCGTGCGCACTCCCGCGGCCTCGGCGAGCTTCTCCGCCTCCACGACCGGCACTCCGACCATGTCGGGGGCCACGGTGAGATCGCCACGCCGGACGATGACGGGCATTATGATGTAGTTGGCAAGAAGTGCGGCGCAGACCACGGCCGCGAGCACCGCCGAGAGATGGAGCAGGGCGCGTCGGACCACCTCGTCGAGCGGCCTGCGCTCGTCGCCGCGCTCCTCGGGCGCATCGGCGGACTCGCCACGCGAGCCACGTCGCCTCAGCACTCGCCCGAGCAGGACAGTCACGGGATTCTCACGCCTCGAGGTCGACTGATCCAACTCCCTCTGCCTCCATCACCATCTCGGCGGACTCCTCCGCCTCCATTGCCAGCGGCCCGTGCCCGCTCCTGACAAGCCTCGCGGCGAACGCGCCGTCGATCGCATGTTTGTGCGGAAGCACGCGCACGAATCCCCCGTCCACGAACATCGGCGGGACGAAGTCCGAGGCATCCTCCAGCGCGAAGTCCGGACGCCTCTCGAGGAACCTCGCGATCACCTGCTCGTTCTCCTCCGGCTCCATCGAACATGTGCTGTAGACGATCCTGCCGCCGTCGTCCACGAGGGTCGCCGCCTTGAGGAGAAGCCGCAGCTGGCGTCCGACCTGGCGGGCGAAGATCTGCCTCGGGTGCATTCGCTTGAGCTCTTCGATGTCCGAACGCACGCGCTCGCGCGCGTGCAGGTCGAACTTCCAGCGGGAGTCCACTCGCCGTCCCAGCGTGCCCGTGCCGGTGCACGGCGCGTCCACCAGAACGCCGTCGACGGGACCGTCGGCCTCGGCGATCGCGTCGCTTCTGATGATGGTGCAGTTTCCTATCGAGAGCCTCTCGATGTTGCTGGCCAGCTTGTCCGCGCGCGGTTCGGAGATCTCGAACGCCTTGATCGTCCCCTCCCCGAGCATGCGTTCGGCGATGTACGTCGTCTTGCCGCCCGGGGCGGCGCACATGTCGATGATGTCCTCGCCCGGGCGCGGGTCCAGGAGCCGCACGGCGAGAAGCGTGCTCTCGTCCTGGATCTGCATCATGCCGGTCGTGAAGCTGTCCAGTCCGGACACGTCTCCTCCGGTGAGAATCTCCAGGCATTCGTCGAAGTAGCGCCCCGGACGCGTCTCGCGCCCCTCGCTCTTGAGGGCGCGCGCCAGGGCCGGAGCCGTCGCGCTCAGTCCGTTGGCGCGTGCCACCAGACGCGGCACCTCGTTGTTGTATTCGCAGAAAACGACCGTCATCTCCGCGCCGTACTGGGCGATCCACCTTTCGACCAGCACGGCCGGGTGGGAGTAGACGACGCTGATGTGCCCCACCGGGTCCTTCCGCATGTCGGGGAAGTCCGGCCTGAGCGACGTGAGGATGTTG
>JBDRTQ010000123.1:0-6721 GCA_043823885.1 Candidatus Eiseniibacteriota bacterium
GCTGCCTTCGCAAGGCAGAGGCCGGCGGTTCGAGCCCGCTCATCTCCACCAGTCCAGCGCGGAAGCCCGCTCGCATCCAAAGCGGCGGGCTTCCGTTGTATCAGCCTCAAGGCCTCTTCCGCTCTGGCACGCTAGACGGGGAATTAGCGGTGCCCTGTGACCCGCAATCCGCTACAGGGGGTCGAACATCTGGATGAGGCCCTCTAGTTCCCGTTCGCGACAGTGGACAGGTGGTGTTGAGGGCCAGGTCCCGCGCAATTGAGCCTGGTGAACTCGGTCAGGGCCGGAAGGCAGCAGCCGTAAGCCGGTCACTCGATGTGCCGCGGGGGAGCTTGGTTGGAGCTTCCTGTCCTCCGTTCTCGTCGGGGGCAGGGGTCGAGTCGGACGCGTGCCAGAGCGGAGTGCCCTACAAGAACCCGTCAACAAACGCGGGGGCAAGATGTCCTACCTCGTACTAACCAGAAAATGGAGACCCGAGTCCTTCGCGGACGTGGTCGGTCAGAAGCACGTCGTCCTGACACTTGCAGCGGCGGTGCGGACCGATCGGACGGCTCACGCGTATCTCTTCACCGGGCCGAGAGGAGTCGGCAAGACGACCATCGCACGGATACTGGCCAAGGCTCTCAACTGCGAGAAGGGTCCAACCGACGAGCCGTGCGGACAGTGCGTTTCGTGCAAGGAGATCGCGTCGGGCAAGAGCCTCGACGTCATCGAGATAGACGGCGCCTCCAACAGGAAGATCGAGGACGCGCGCGGCATACGGGAGACGGTGCAGTACGCTCCGCTCTCGGGCCGCATGAAGGTCTATATCATCGACGAGGCGCACATGCTCACGCGCGAGGCGTTCAACGCGCTGCTGAAGACGCTGGAAGAGCCGCCTCCTCACGTGGTCTTCATCATGGCAACGACGGAGCCCGGCAAGATCCCCGAGACGATAACCTCGCGCTGCCAGACCTTCGATTTCCACAGGATCTCTTCCGCTGACACCGAGGCGCGGCTTGCGCAGATAGCCGCCGCGGAGGGGTTCGAGGTGGAGGGCAGTGCGCTCAAGCTGGTCGCGGCGCGTTCCGACGGAAGCATGCGTGACGCCGTGAGCCTGCTCGACCAGATGGTGTCGGTCGGGGGAGGCACGGTGACGGTCGATGACGTGGCCCGGGTGCTTGGCATACCCGACGTCGATGTCTTCTTCGGCCTGACGGACGCCATCGCGAGCAGTGACACGTCCGCCACGCTCTCCGCGCTAGAGGCGGCCATGGCCGCCGGCTTCGACGCGAGGGACCTCGTGGACGGTCTGGTCGAGCATCTGCGCAACCTCCTGCTGGTCAGGGCCGCTCCGGACCCCGAGCGCCTCGTTGGGAGGATCTCGGACTACGAGACGCACGAGGGCGCGTCCTCAACGATAGCCGAGGAGGACCTTGTCCGTCTGCTCAGGATCGGCATCGAGGCGCAGGCATCCGTCAAGTGGAGCACGCAACCGGCTCTGATAGTCGAGGTGGCGCTGGTCAGGATGGCCAGGTTGACCAGCAGCGTGGCCATCGAGGACGTCGTCAGGGCTCTGGAAGGTGGTGGGGGACCGGGACGGGCGACGGGCGAGCGGCCGCCGGCGAACGACGAAGACGGACAAGGCGGCGACAAGAGACGCCGGAAGAGCGTCCGCGACGCGGGCGGGACCGGCGGGACGCATCCTGCGTCGGGCGACGCGACGGACCGCTCGAAGGGCGCTGCAGGCCATACCGGGGGGAGCCATCCGCGGAACGAGACCGCGGCGGCCGCGGCCGCTACCGCCGTGGCAGATCCATTGCCGGGCGACGTCGAGCCGGAGCTGTGGCCCGACGTGCTCGCGAAGATCAGAAGTGAGAAGCCCGCGCTCGCGGCCTTCCTCAATGACGCCGTGCCGTCGTGCGGCGAGAGCGCGGTCCTCGAACTGACGGTCCCGAACGGCTCCCGCTTCCACAAGGACCAGCTCAGGGACCGCGGCAACATGCGACTGATGGAGCGCGCGGCGGGCGAGATCTTCGGTGGGCAGGTCAAGCTCGCGTTCCCCTTCGGAGAGGCGCCTCAGGAGAGAGCCTCGTTGCGACGCGGCGAGACGCAGATCAGCGAAGAGGCGGCGGAGGACCCCGTCGTCAAGAAGGTCCTGGACATGTTCGGCGGCGAGGTACGGGGATCGCGCGGAGAGGAGTAACGGCACAGATGGCAGGCGGACTCGCGAAGATGATGAAGGAAGCACAGAAGCTCGAGAAGTGCCTCGAAGAGGCGAGGAAGAGGCTCGTGGAGATGACGGTGGAGGGAAGCTCGGGGGGCGGTGCGGTCGGCATCACCATGAACGGACAGCGCGACGTCCTCAAGGTCTCGGTTGACAAGAGCGTGTTTGAAGATGGAGACGTCGAGATGCTCGAGGACCTGTTGCTCTCGGCGTTGCGTGACGCAAAACAGAAGTCGGACGAACTCGCCTCTGCCGAGATGTCGAAGGTGGCGGGGACGGGCGTCCCGCCTGAACTCTTCTAGACAAGAAGCGGAGCGACGCGTTGTCTCTGTTCCCACCCTCTCTCGAACGACTGGTTCTCATACTGGCGCGGCTTCCGGGCATCGGCAAGAAGTCCGCGACAAGGATAGCCCTCAAACTCGTCGCCTCGTCCGGGGCCGACTGCAGGGAGCTGGCGAGGACCATCATCGAGGCCAGCGAGAAGACCATCGGCTGCTCGACGTGCGGAGCGCTGACTGAGTCTGACCCGTGCTCCATCTGTTCCGACGCCCGCCGCGAATCCACGGTCATCTGCGTGGTCGAACGTCCGAGCGACGTGATAGCCCTGGAGAGAACGAGCCGGTACCGGGGAAGATACCACGTTCTCGGCGGGCTTCTCTCGCCGCTGGACGGGATCGGTCCCGAGGACCTCAGGCTCGATTCCCTGGGGCGGCGCGCACGCGACAAAGATGTCTCCGAGATCATCCTTGCACTGAACCCCACGGCGGAGGGCGAGGCCACGTCGCACTACCTCGCGCGTCTGCTCACCGAGACGGGCGTCCGGGTCACGAAGCTCGCGAGCGGCATACCTGTCGGCGGCGACCTCGACCTGGCCGATGAACTGACCCTCGGCACCGCGCTTGACGAGCGGAGAGAGCTCTGAGGGCGGCCGTCGATGCGCGTGGATGACGGGCGGCCAGTTGCTCCCGACCTGTTGCTGCACCATCCCAGCCCCGCTCGACCTGCAATCCCTTTGAGCTTGACCCTCCCGAGAGCGGGTGCTAGCTTGACTACTCGATTTATCTCCGCTATCGGGAAGCGATGTGCACGTTCGAAGGAGGCTGACGGATGCAGCAGATGACTGAAGTACGCTGGCACGCGAGGGGAGGTCAGGGGGCGAAGACGGCCTCACTGCTTCTCGCGGAGGCGGCGGCGATGGAAGGCAAGTACAGCCAGGGGTTCCCGGACTACGGGCCCGAGCGCATGGGCGCGCCGATGCGAGGTTTCACGCGGATCAGCGAGGAACCCATCCGGGTCCACTGCGCCATTTCGGAACCAGGGATGGTCGTGGTCCTGGACGACACGCTGCTGCGCTCTGTCGACATAGCCGGCGGCACGCCCGAGGACGGTTTGATCATCGTCAACACGGTGCGGACCGCGGCGGAGGTCAGAAAGCAGATGAATCTGACCGGGCGCAAGGTCTTCACCGTCGACGCAACGGGTATCGCCATCGACGAGATCGGGCGGCCGATCCCCAACGCGCCGATGCTGGGCGCACTGATCAAGGTCTCGAACGTGCTCTCTCTCGATGCGGTCAAGAAGCAGATCAAGAAGAAGTTCTCTCACGGCTTCAGGCCCGAGATCCTCGAGGGCAACATGCGAGCGATCCAGAGAGCCTACGAGGAGGTGGTCGGGGAATGAAAGACCTGGGCTGGACCGAGATACCGATCGGAGGCATCATCGAGGACGCCGGCAACGCCGCCACGTATGAGACCGGATCGTGGCGGACCTACCGACCCATCTGGAACAGCGAGTCGTGCATTCACTGTCTCAGGTGCTGGGTCGCTTGCCCCGACTCGTCGGTGAAGCTCGAGGACGGGAAGGTGACCGGCATTGACTACGATCACTGCAAGGGATGCGGGATCTGCAGCTTCGAGTGCCCGGTGGACCCAAAGGCGATAGCGATGAAGCTCGAGACGGACGTAGCAGAGGAGTAGGCCCGGTTCGACCGGGTCTGCCAATCCCGAATCAGAAGGGAGACACAGAGTGGCGAGGAGACTGATCCTGACGGGCAACGATGCGACCGCGGAGGCGATGCGGCAGATCGATCCCGACGTGGTCGCCGCTTTTCCTATCACCCCTCAGACTGAGCTGATGCACAAGTTCGCGGAGCACGTGGCCGATGGTGACGTGAAGACCGAGTTCGTGCTTGTCGAATCGGAGCACAGCGCGATGAGCGCGGCGGTCGGGGCGGCGGCGGCGGGGGCGAGGGCCATGACGGCCACGTCGGCCAACGGACTGGCGCTGATGTGGGAGATAGTCTATATCGCGGCGTCGTACCGGCTTCCCATAGTGATGCCGGTGGTGAACCGCGCTCTCTCGGGTCCCATCAACATCCACTGCGACCACAGCGATACCATGGGTTGCAGGGATTCGGGATGGATACAGCTCTACTCCGAGGACGCGCAGGAGGCATACGACAACGTTCTGCAGGCGGTCAGGATCGCCGAACATCCTGACATTCTTCTGCCCGTGATGGTGACCTTCGACGGTTTCATCATCAGCCACACGGCCGAGGTACTCGAGGGACTCGAGGACGCGGAGGTCAAGAACTGGGTCGGGGAGCACGAGCCGAAGTACTCGCTCCTGAACACCGACGATCCCGTGACGTTCGGCCCGCTCGACCTTCAGGACTACTACTTCGAACACAAGAGGCAGCAGACGGAGGCGATGTGGCGTGCGCCCGCCATCATCAAGGAGATCGGGAAGGCCTACGGAGAGCTTTCGGGGCGCTCGTACGAACTCATTGAGAAGTATCGGCTGGAGGACGCCGAACTGGTCCTGGTGGCCATCGGTTCGACGTGCGGCACTACTAAGGTGGTCGTCGACGAGCTGAGGGAGAAGGGCACGAAGGCGGGTCTTCTGAAGATACGCTCGTTCCGGCCCTTCCCGGAGCGCGAGATAGCCGAGGCCCTCAGGAACGCCAGGGCGATAGGGGTGCTCGACAGGTCGATATCGTTCGGCGCGCCTGGCGGTCCTGTCCACAAAGAGATCAGGGCTGCGCTGTACGGGACCTGCCGTGAGATCGGGATAGTCAACTACATCTACGGGCTCGGCGGACGCGACATGTCGATGGAGAACATCAAGACGGCCTTCGCCGGACTCGAGAAGGTGGCGAGCGAAGGAACGCCTGACGATAACATCCGGTTCCTCGGACTGAGGGGCGAGGGAGGAGTGTAGCATGCCAGGTCTCAAGCAACTGGCCGAGCGCGAGGAGCTTGTGTCCGGAGGGCACCGCGCTTGCGCGGGCTGCCTGCCCATGACTGCGATGAGGCAGATACTGCTCACGGCGGGCAAGGACACGGTCAGCGGGTGCTCCACGGGGTGCGTGGAAGTGGTGACGACCATCTACCCGTTCACGGCGTGGCGTAATCCGTTCATCCACAGCGCCTTCGAGAACTCGGCGGCAACGATGTCCGGCGTGGAGGCCGCTTACAGGTCGCTTCGCCGTCAGGGCAAGGTCGACAAGGACATCAACTTCATCGCGATGGGTGGTGACGGGGGGACGTACGACATCGGTCTGCAGTCGCTGTCGGGGGCGATGGAGCGCGGTCACAACATGCTGTACGTCTGCTACGACAACGAGGCGTACATGAATACGGGTATCCAGAGGTCGAGCGGCACGCCCAAGGGAACAGCGACGTCAACGACGCCGGCGGGCAAGGTCATTCCCGGGAAGAAGGAGTTTCCGAAGCCCCTGACCGAGATCATAATCGCCCACAGGATCCCGTACGTGGCGCAGGCCACTCCGGGCTACCCGAAGGACCTGTCGGACAAGGTCGAGAAGGCGCTGTCCATAGAAGGACCGGCCTTCATGAACATCCTGACGCCCTGCACGCGGGGGTGGCGTTATCCGATGGAAGAGTCGATGGACATTGCGAGGCTGGCGGTCGAGACGTGCTTCTGGCCCCTGTTCGAGGTCGAGCACGGTAGTTTCCGCGTCACCAGGAAGCCGAAGGACAAACGACCGGTCTCCGAGTGGCTGGAGAGACAGGGACGCTTCTCGCACCTGTTCAAGGACAAGAACAGGCACATCATCGACGAGATACAGGAGGAGACGGACCGCAACTGGGAGTGGCTTCTCAAGCGCGAGGAACTGAGCCAGGTGTAACATCCAGAGGAGCTCGCACACGAGAGGCGTCCAAGCCATGAACTGGCCGAACGGACTGAGCGTAGCGCGGCTGATTATGGGACCGATCGTCCTTGTCTGCTTGGTGACAGGTTACGTGAGGCTTGCCTTCTACATCTTCGTCGTCGCGATGTTCACCGATCTCTGCGACGGCTATCTGGCACGGCGGTCGAACAGAGTGACCGAGTTTGGAAAGCTGATGGATCCACTGGCCGACAAGGTCCTGGTCTCTCTGGTCCTTGTCGGCCTCTTGTTCATGGGGCTTTCGTTCGTCTCGTTGTGGATGGTCGCCGTTATCATCGCGCGGGAGCTCTTGATCCTCGGCTGCAGGACGGGGGTGTTCAAGA